>CAZJLZ010000001.1:0-3345 GCA_964546775.1 uncultured Cryomorphaceae bacterium
GCGCAGCGCGATCAACCCATCCACATCCGGGCTGGCGGTAAACGCCTCCGCAGAAGTTTCAAGCGCTTCCATGTCCTGCTGAAATGCGACATACCTCGGTATGATCACATTGTCGGCGTAATTGGCGAGCATTGCACCGCGGTCGAATGAGTCAACGGGTTCCTCCGGGTCATCATCCTTTTTGCACCCGGCGAGTATTACAACTCCCAGAACAAAGAACAATGAAAGGTATCGGAATGTGTAGTTCATATTTTATAATTCAATAGAATTAGAGTGAATTTTTGACATCCTCAAGTCCGGCCAGCATGCTGGTGTGATCGATGGCCGCGTCGATATCCGATATGGAAATCGTGTAAAAATTAGATCCTAAATGGTTGAGGATTTCGGTGACGTCGGCCTGTGAAAAATCTCCGCCTTCGTTGTAGAGCAGACTCCATATGAACGCATAGGCTTCAGATAATTGGTGGTTGCGAACGGCGTCGTCTGAAATATTTACCTTGGCAGCGTTCAGGTAGTGAATGGCGGTACCGGCGCATACGTCCTGCCAGGCAGCCTGGATAACGGCAATCTGGGCATCTTTCTCGCTCATGTCGTCGTTCGAAATGGCCGCGCGTCCTTCGAGAAAGGCATCCATCAAACGGGTGTTGGTGTTCAGCAAACCATCGCGACTACCGCTGTATTTTCCCCAGAAGCGATCAGACGGTGTATCCGGGAAATCAACCGGTACTCCAAAGTAGCCAAACGCCTCATCCCAGTGGTGCTCCATAGCGGTGTAGTATTTTCCAGCGTTCGGATCGGCTGGGTCGGTATTATTCACACCAGCGCCGATTTGACCTTCAGACAAATAATAACTCGTTGCCTGATAATAAAACACAGCGCCCATCAAACCTTTTTCGATGAGCTGGCCGTGTTCGAATCCGTTTTCATCAAACAGGTATTGTTTGGTTCCACTCACCACTACCCCTGCGGTTCCGTTCGAACCTTCTTCGGTCGACTGGCTGGCGGCAGCAATGGCGTCCATCCAATCTTCAAATTGATCTTGATGCAACTCAAAACATTTGTTCTTCAATTGTTTGGTAGAAGCATTCAGACCCACACCGTTGATATCCTGCCAAGTATGGCTATTGTTGGCGAACATGTTTTTCAGGGTTTGTGCGTCGAGTGCGGTTCCGGAAGTGTTGGCCGTCTTCATGTAGGTCACCATTTCGGAAAGCATATCGAGGCGTTCTGTCTGGCCTGAGAAATTGACGGTGTTGTTGCCGTCTGAATCGGTAAACGAGTACGTCTCTGGAATATCATAAGAATCGTCGGGGTTTTCGACAATCGGCGGTTCGGGATCGTCCTTTTTACAGGAACTCACGACTATCCCCAAACCGAGGATCATTAACATGGCAGGTTTAAACATGAATTTCATTTTATTGCGGTTTTATTATTTAGAATCGTTTTAAATACTGCGACAAATGTATCGTGGGTGCGGACGGGTCACAATACCATGAATCTTGTATTTTGATGTTGGATGGACGAAAACTGTCCGAAAGGTGATTTCACGCCAAGGCCAAAGGGGCAAGGACGCATAGAAACCTTTGCACCTCTGTGACTCTGCGGTGAAATATTCAATTGACCTGACTGGTCACTAGGATGGAATCATCTGGTGAAGTACGTACAGCCAATATTTCTGAAGCAACATACAACCTGGTAAAAGGTACCTCGAATACGCTCGGTACAGGCCCCGATTTTATATTTGAAAGCCGCGGTGAAATTGAAGCACAGGGAAAAGGAAAAATAAAAATGTATTTTGTGGGGCCTATTGGAGGATAATAGTTTATCCCTGGAATCGAATTCAAATGAATAGATTTCTACATTTCCTGGTAATTGTCCTGATCGTTCTTTCGGGTAGTTGTGTCTGGAGTAATGTCCCCGGAGAAAAAGAAAAATCATTGTCCTATTATTTCGAGCAATCGAAACAATTTACCGAAAACCATGCTTACGACTCTGTGATTCACTACCTCGAGCTCGGATTGGAGGTACAAACCGGACACGATGACAAAAGCCTTCTTGCAGAGGCATACTTTGATTTGGGCGTGGCTTACAGCAAAACCGGAAGATTGAGCACAGGCATCGAAAATCAACTCAAGTCCATTGAAATAAAAAAGGCAATCAGTGATTCTGCTGGCATAGGTAGTTCATTGAATATCATAGGATTAAATTACAATGACCTCGGTGAGTATGAAACGGCGATTGCGTATTACGAGCAAAGCCTGCAATACCGCGAAGCCCTGAATGACCTCAAGGGAGTAGCCTGGAACCTGAACAATATCGGTAATTCTTACGGTAACGCGGGTTGGCCTGACAAGGAGTTCGACTATCATGAACGCGCTTTAAAGATCAGAGAGTCAATGAGCGACAGCATTGGAATTGCCGCATCCCTTAATAATTTGGCGCTTATTCATTTCTATCGTGGAAATCTCGTAACTGCTATCTCATACCTTCACCGCATTTTAAAGATAGTCGATAGAGAAGAACATAAATACATTCGGGCCAATGCGTTGCAAAATCTTGGGATGTTTTATTCTGCGCAGGGTCAACATGAAAAAGCATTGGAGCAAGATTTGGAGGCCCGGAAACTAAGAGAAGAGTTAGGCGATATTTCCAGTTTATTAAGCACCATGGCAAATATTGCCGCCACATATATAGATTTAGATGAACCAGAAAAGTGCCTGGCCATCTGTCATGAGATCATTGAAATTGGACAACAAGAAGGCATCGATTCCGGTTTAGGAAGCGCCTATTATTATATGGCAATAACCTACCTCAATCGTCAACAATACGACTCCGCATTGTACTATATTCAAAAAGATCCTGCTTTAATTGATTTTGAAAATCAGAAATACGGAGCATCGAGGGCAGTTGTACTCGGTGAAATCTATACAGCACAGGGTAGGTTTGAGCCTGCCATTCAATGGTTGGAAAAAGCTTTGGATATGGCTCTGAACACCACAAATTTTTCTGACTTAAAGGATGTATCAAATGCGTTATACCTGGCTTACAAGGGTTCTGGAAAATCGAGCAAGGCCCTGCAAATGCTGGAGTTGTATCATCACTATCGCGACAGCGTTATGAGCGAGGATAATCAGCGCGCAATGATCGAAACGGAGTACCGCTACCAGTATGAAAAAGCCGCAATGGCCGACAGTATTTCCAACGCCAAAGCAAACGAAATCAAAAACGCGCAAATTGCCCAACAGCAAGCCGAAATCAAAGCGAAAAAGAACCAGCAATACGGGCTATTCGGTGGATTGGGATTGATGTTCATTCTGGCCGCGGTGTTTTTTACGCAGCGCAACC
>CAZJLZ010000002.1:0-4067 GCA_964546775.1 uncultured Cryomorphaceae bacterium
GATATGAGATATGAGATATGAGATATGAGATATGAGATATGAGATATGAGATATGAGATTTTATAATTTACTCAATATAAACCATTAACCACTAATTATTAACCATTAACTCATTAACCATTCACCTTTAAAAACTCCCGCAAATGATTATTAAATGCTTCAGGTTGTTCGAGATTAGAGACATGCCCCGCGTTTTCAATGATGCGCAATGTGGAGCCTTTAATTTTTTGATGCATCATCTCGGACTGAGCAAGTGGTGTCAGAGCATCTTCCTTCCCGCAAACAATCAACGTCGGAATGGTGATTTTTTCCAAAGTGGAGCAGGTTTCTGAACGGTTGGCAATGGCTTTCAATCCACGGGTTAAAATTTCCGGGGAATTGGAGGAAACGACATTCTTTAGTTCTTCGACAACTTCCTTTTTGCTCGTGAACGAAACTTCGTAAAAAGCACCTTTTAAAAAATTCTCTACAAATTCTTTCGTTCCACTCTCGTTAATGTTTTCAATGGCCGCCATACGCTTTGCCTTCGCCTCGGGACTGTCGGCAATGCATTGTGTATCGCACAAAATCAGTGCTTCAAAGCGTTCCGGAAATCGCTGCATTACATTCAGTGCGATGTATCCACCCATTGACAAACCACAAATAATTACCTTTTTAATGTTTAGATGGTCGAGGAAATTTATGAGGTCGTCACCAAATAAGTCCATACTCAGCTCGGTATCCTCGTCTTTTGATTTCCCAAAACCGCGGAGATCGTATGCAATTACGCGATGGATGGATTTCAGTTCATCGAGCTGTTTCCGCCACATTGTTTTATCGAATGGAAATCCGTGTAAAAAAACAATCGGAACATTTCCTTCTCCTAAATCGCTGTAAGACACTGAGAGGTTATTCACTTTGGCAGTTAAATCGAAGCCTTTTTCTGTTTGCATGGTTGGTTGTTAAAATGATTGGTAATCTATTTCAATCGTTGAATCAAATTAGTCATTATTCGGTTGGAAAGCCAAACAACAATTCCTTTTATATTGTCCGTTGAAAATCAACTATATTTAAAATCAGCCAGATCTATATTTCATTAACTAAATGAAAACTCCATTTACTATACTTTTGTTTTTGATAAACACTTTATCGTTTGGACAAGGCAATATCTTTTCAGCGGGTAAGACCATTGTATATGCAGTTGAGTACATACAGGATGGTATATCGACTTTAGACACCGTCAAAATCACTACTACAGGCAGACCCTGGCAAGTCGCTCCCGACAAGCAATTGGAGATTATAATAACCTACGACTTCGAAAGCCTTGACACTTCAATCTTTCGCAATATGTCGTCAATTGGCTGGGTAAATTCAGACACTACAGGCGCAGTTGATAACGAAGAGTCCTGCTGGTTTCATCCGCCGCGACACAATCAATACAAAATATTGGAACTCGCCCCATTTCCCAGAGTTATATATCCTCTTCACGTCGACAAGACCTATTCGATGATGCTATTTATTGGTGAAGGTTGGGGCGACATATCAAATACCAAAGTTGTTTGGAATTATAAAGTCACCGGACAGGTTGATGACCATTGGAAAATTTCAGCCGAAGCGACACCCGATAATAACCCGGCACATATTAACCATTTGGATTTTGTTTTCAGCAAAAAACACGGTTTCATTGAATTACTATTCTCGTTTTATAACGGAACGATTATTAAGATGAAAAAGATTAATTGAAAAAACTATGAGACATAAATGATGGTCCAATTATAATTCTCTCAACTCCAAAGTATTTGGTTCAGCCCCCGAACCCCCGCTCTCACACTCACACTCACTTTCTTCCGCTCATTCCTTCACCACCTTCACACCAGCATATGGCGACTCTACTTTGCGCAGAAAGTACTGCCCCGAGGAAAGTCCCGAAACATCTACCTGATTTATACCTGCATTGTAGCGAACCGGAGCCAGTACCTGCTGTCCGTTGATATCCACCAGTTCCCAGGTGCCTGATTCTAAAAGTTCAAAGTTCAAAATGGTGGAAACCGGGTTTGGAAAAACAGAATTTAGTCCACTTTGTTCGTCTACGCTGACGGTCGGATCATTCCAACCGACTACATTGCTTCCAAAAACAGAATACAACGCCACATAGTCAATACTTCCGGTACCGTGATTGTCCTGAAGATCGAGGTACTCCGCTACTACATCCATTCCGTAACTTTCAAAAAACGCTTCCTCGCCTTCGACAGTTGAACGGATCACGATGGGCTCTGAAGCTGTTCCGATGGCGACCAATTGGTTCACTTCAAATACAGTTCCTGCTTCCATATTGAGCTGCATTCCGGGTGTTAGTTCGAGATAATCGAAAGAACCGGTTCCGGTAAGATTCATTTCCATCCCGCTCAGTAGTACCTCATCATAAACCAGTAACTCACAATGAAACTGACTGGTGACTTCAAAATAGGTGTTGCTCACATCGTGCGCTGCGGGATCGTAGGCATAAGGCCTCCAGCTGGAACAAAGAACATCCGAATTACTCAGATTTAGGAATGGATTTCCAACCGCCTGGGTTCTGATTTCCCAATCTACTTCCACAGAAATACCACTTGCGTGAACCGTGCCGTCGTCTACGCGCAAGCCGTACGTGCTGAGGTCATCGGTAAATATGTACTCACCGCCCACCTGAAATTCCATGATACACGATGTCCCCCAATTGACACCATTTGAAGTAATTTCATACGGGCCTTCTCCACCCTCAAAATAAATGTCTAAAAACTCAGCGTCGGTATTCGGGTTGAGCTCAATATTTCCAAACACGTGAACGGGTTGTTCTGCAATAATTTCAACCGGTAAAATCGTTCCCGGCATTTTCCAATCGTGGAAATAAGCGTCGGTGTCAATGGTAATGGTTCCGCCGCCTGGCAGCGATTGATCGTCAATAACGACCGTATCCTGAACAGTCGGTAAATCTGCGTGCGTTTCACCTCCACCCGATGTAGTAGCCCAGTGTGATAGATCGCTCCAGTTACCGGTACCGCCAACCCAATAGTAATTGGCCGGAAGATTTTCGATGATATTCCAGCCGGTGTTGTTGCCCAGGTCTATGGAATTGTCAGCAGTAAACGTGGCTCCTCCGGTTGCAATATTATCGCGAATGATCATGTTCACCCCATCGACCGTTCCGCTGCTTTGCGAAATGCTGGCTTGCTCACCGGCTTCCGAACTAATGAGCTGAATGGGATTCTCGCCACTTCCCTCAAAGTAAAACTGATCCGCAGTCTGAACCGATCCGGCGGTAAGAATAATCTCCGCTCCGGGCAATGCCCTGAATTCGTTAAACGTATTGTCACCGCTGATGTCCACTTCACCGGAAAACTCTACATATCCATACTCAAATCCGGCTCCATGAAAATTTCCCCAGATTCCGATCTCATTGTTGAAAAAGAAACTGGCTTCATCAGCATCCATCAGCATACCACTATTGTACTGCGCATCTGAACAGTAGATGTTGGAATCGTACAAGTACATTTCCCGGTATGGCCCGTAGTTGCTGTTAAAACCCCACGAACAATTCACCGGGTGACCGTTGGTGTGCAGTTCTCCTCGGGAAACTCCGAACGATTTTACGGATACAGAATCAACAAGATGAAATACGGCTTGTTCATCGCTTCCAAACAACAAGATGGATTGCGATCCAAGACTTATTTCAGAAGTGGTGATCTGTGCAACTCCAAACTCATTGGACATTACGATGATTCCAAAATCGCGTTGCAATCCCGGATCGAGGAACACATCTCCATATGGACGCAAGGCATTGGAGTATTCCTGGTGTTTGAAAAGCGGATTGTGCTGAACCCCCGCTGTATTAAAATCGCGGCAATATCCTTGTTCCACATCAAAATTAACTTGCTGACCCAGCATGGTAAATGATTGCGCGTCGAAATACACATCGTTTTCCGCTCCGGGAAGTTCATCGTGTGTTTCGCTTCCTCCGGACGTTGTCGCCCAATGTGAGAGATCTGACCAATTGCCCGATCCACCGACCCAGTAGTAATCCTGTGCAAGTAGTGGAGACACGCTAAAGG
>CAZJLZ010000003.1:0-6655 GCA_964546775.1 uncultured Cryomorphaceae bacterium
GTAGAAGACGCGCTCGAAAAACGCGGAATGGATGCGATGCGGATGACGTTGGATTCTGTTGTCGGAAACCTGGCACTTTAAGAAGCTTATTTCACCAACCCTTCACGGATGGCGAGCGCGACGGCTCCGGCGGAGGACTGCACGTGCAATTTACTGTAGATGTTCGAAATGTGGGTATTGACGGTCGGATAAGAAACAAACAATTCGGCCGCAATCATTTTGTAACTGTAGCCTTTAACCAGAAATCCCAGAATTTCGAGTTCGCGCGCTGTCAGTTTAAAGTCATCAATTTTAACAAGGCTATTTTGCTTGTTGAAGAGTTGCAAAACTTTTCGGGCAATGGTGGGAGTCATCGGAGCTCCTCCTTCCAGCACTTCGGTGATTCCTTCCAACAGAGTTACAGGCTGGGCTTGCTTGAGAATATAACCATCTGCCCCGGCGCAAATGGCTGCGAAAACCTTTTCGTCGTCTTCGAAAACGGTTTGCATGAGCACTTTGACTTCCGGAAAATGCGGACGCAAAGCCAGCAATCCTTCAATACCATTGACGTTCGGCATATCTATATCCATCAACACCACATCGGGAACGGTATCTTCAAGGTTCTTTACTACCTCGCTGCAATCATTAAAAACACCGACACATTCCATGGTTTCAGTGGAATCGATCAGCATACTCAAACCATCCCTGCGTTTGGGATTGTCATCGAAGATGACGACTCGTATGCGTGCTGTTGTGGACATTGGTCAAAAATAAAAATATAAGAGATCGCTATAGATCATTGAATCCAATGATTTTACCGAATTGTAAACCGCACGATTATTCTGGTACCCACGTTTATCCGGGAATCCACTTCAAAAAATGCTTTCATTTCGGCCGCTCTGGATTTCATTCCCCGCAAGCCATTTCCACCCATGCCATCGTGCTGAACTTGCACCGATTCCATTTCAAAACCACTTCCGTTGTCGCTGATAACCATTTCCAACCGGTCGTGGTGGTATAAAATATTCACTGAAATTTTATCGGCGTTGGCATATTTCACCGAATTGTTGACCGCTTCTTTAAAAATCAGGTAAAGATTTTTGCGGGCTACCATGTTGATTTGGAGCTTTTCTACGTTTCCGTGGACCTTAAAATCAAGCGCTATTCCCCGGGCTTCGGTCATGTTCACCGCAAAGGCACGCATCCGGTTGACCACCAGTTCAAAATGATCGTTGTCCGCCTTAATCGTCCACACAATATCATTCATGCTTTCCATCATTTCAGAAGTGCTGGAAGATATTTTGTCGAGAATTGATCTGCTTTTTTCGGGAATTCCATTTGCGGATTTTTTAATCACCGCACTATACAATGAGATGCTGCTGAGTGTCGATCCAATTTCGTCGTGCAAATCCTGCGCGATGCGGTTGCGCATTCGCTCGACATGTACTACCTGTGCCAGCCGGTATCGATAAAGTGCGAACAATACGCTCAGTACCAACAGCACCATCAAAACGCGGAACCACCAGGTACCCCACCAGGGCGGCAGAATGGTGATGGCCAATTCTGTGGGTGCGCTCCATAGGTGATGGCTGTTTAAGCCCATTACGCGAAATATGTAATCTCCGGGACTCAGGTTGGTATAGGTAGCTTCGGTCGCAAATCCTGCATCAATCCAGTCCTTGTCCTGACCTTTCATTTGATAACGGAACATATTGCGATCCGGCACTGTAAAATCCAGCAGGGAATAGGAAAGTGTTATGGTCCCGACATCGTGCGGAAAAATCAGTTGCCTGCAGTGCTCAATTGACTTTGGTAATTTGTAATGAATGGGTGACTCGTCGGGCGAAAACCTCGAAAATTCAACGGGTTTATTGAGGATTCTCAGTCCGTTGAAAACCACTTTGGTATTGAGTGAATCCGTGTAGAATGACTCCGGATTAAAAACCGTTACTCCCTTCACTCCTCCGAAATACATGGTACCGTCCAGTGCTTTACTATACTGGTACCTGTTGAATTCATTACCGTTGAGTCCATCGGATTCGCTAAAGTTTCTCACTTCAAACGTTTGAGGGTTAAAAAGGCACAATCCAAAATTCGTGCTCAGCCAAAAATTGCCTCTCTGGTCGGTCTGGATACCGTAGATTACATCATTGGGCAAATCATTTGCTCTGGTAAAATGGACAATTTGACCGGAATTACGATTGACCCTATTGAGGCCCCCGCCTTCCGTGCCGACCCATACATACTTTTCTGATTCATGCGGATCAGGACAAACAGATAGAACTACATTGTTTGACAAGGATTTCGTGGTCCCATCAGAATCGCTGAAATGCTGCCATTCACTGGATTTCGGATCAAACCTGAACAAGCCGCGGATTGTTGCCAGCCACCAACAGTCTTCTTCATCCTGCCACCAGTCACTCAAAAACTGATAGTGTAAACGGCCCGCTTCTACCGGAAATAAATATTGCTCCGATTCGCCTGTTACGGGATTAAAATACTGGAGCCAGGCCTTGCCGTCATCCGAATGATGTGCGCACCATATTGCTCCGGACTGATCAAAAAAAACCGGGATAAACAAATGAGACGAAATCGGATCATCAATTGAAAAAACAAAATGCGTCTCGTAATTTTGCCCCTCGCAATCGAACGATATGAGTTTGGGTGTGTATTTATTCCGTTCCGGCCTCAGTGCAAACCAAAAACGATACTCTCCCTCGTAAACGATGTGGCTTTCCAACGCGTATATACTCGGTTGCCATTTCAGAAAGGAAGAATTGCTGCAACTTAGCCACTTCTGAAATATTTCATCATTGTAAAAATGTCGGTTTTCAGGAGACTCTATTCTGAATGGCCAGGTACTTCGACGTGCGCCTTTTAATTTGACCCAGTCCACTTTTTTAAACTTTTCCCGTCGGGCACTGATCTTCACGAGGCCGTATCCGCCCGTCGGAATCCAGATATTTCCGAATCGATCTTCGATCATTTTGGCAGCTATATTTCCGTCTATCCAATCACTGGAAAGTTGTATTACCTCCAAGGATGTAAGTCGCGGGTCAATCCTATACATCTGATTTTCTGTGGATTTTACCCAAATTCGCTGCTTTGAATCGATATAAACCGGTCCGGCAAATTCATATCCCTCTGGTAAATGGACATGCAGCATAAGGCTGTCCGAAAGTTGATCGTATCGCCATAGACGCCTCCGACCATCGGTTATATACACTTGCTGATAATCGGGATCAAAAATCAAACAACGCAACGGGTTGCTTCGACCTATTAAGTATGTATTCACCGCCGGCAATGAGATCGGCGTAGTAGTACCTTCCAAAGCTTCTTCTGAAAATCCAAAAACGGAATCCGTCCCATTGAAAAGCCAGAGCGTGCCATTGCCTGTATAATCACAAGCGTCTTTGCTGCTTCCGATCGGCGAGTAATGCTTGTCAAACCAACAAGATCCATTTGATGAAAAAAACGGATAACGCTCACAAACGTTTTTAAATTCAACCGTTGAAGGATTGATCACGCCTGTTTTTGGGATCTTCAGCACTTCGAGCTCCATCTTATCATCTGCCCATACGAAAATTTCTCCCTCAGGGCTACTGAATATGCGATATGTTCTATCCGAGCCAATGGATTCGGGATTATTGGGATCGTGGCGAAAATGAATAAATCCGTCCATTTCTGGATCGTAAAGATCTATGCCTTTGGATTGGGTGCATATCCACAACCGACCCTGAAAATCGATGTGCAAATTTCTGATGTAGTTCTCTGCGATGGAAAGTGAATCATTCGGATTATTCCGGTAAATTTTAAAACGTGCACCATCGTATCTGTTGAGTCCGTCTTTTGTGGCAATCCACAAATAACCCTGGTGATCTTCAACCACCGAATGGATCATTCCCTGTGATAAACCATCGCTGATATCCAGCATTTCCACTTCTAACTTAGAATGGGTGATGGTATTTATCTGCACTTCCTGGGCTTTCAGAATATATATATTCAGAACCGCAGCAAGTAGATTAGTAATCAACAGATAAAGCCAACACTTTCTCATAATTGCCGGAAAGATAACGCAAAACACGAAATATTTTAAAACACAACCACCAACTGAAAATCAATAGAATCAATGATTGTCTGCCCGATTTGAAAAATTGAGATTTACCCAATCTTTAACTAAAACCAAAATCATGAAAAAAATTACCCAATTGTGTAGTTTGATGGCTTTTCTTCTGATTGCTACATTAACCTATGCACAAGCACCCGATGCTTTTAATTATCAGGCTGTTCTTCGAGACGCTAACGGATTAATTCTGGCTGATCAATCTGTAGAAATGCGGTTTTCCATCAGAACAGGATCTGAAAACGGTACTATTCAATTTCAGGAAACAGCCGATGTAGCAACCAACCAATTCGGTTTGGTCAATCACACCATCGGTGGTGGAACCATAGTTTCGGGTTCAATTAACGGCGTAAGCTGGGGATCCGGAGCTAAATTCCTCCAGGTTGAACTCGACAATGGGGCGGGTTTTATTGACCTCGGCGCACAAAAAATGCAGAGTGTTCCTTATGCGCTCTATGCCGCAAATCCTGGTCCGCAAGGTCCCGCAGGACCTCAGGGGCCAGCAGGAGCAACCGGTCCACAGGGTGCTGAAGGACCACAAGGTCCGCAAGGTCCGGCCGGAGAAAACGGACAGGATGGTGCAGGTGTAACTATAGTAGGCAGTGTAGCCAACGCCGGGCAGTTGGATGACAATTACTCCGGAGAAGAAGGCGACATGTTCATTTCACAGGATACTGGAAACGGTTGGGTTTGGGATGGCGATGCCTGGGTAAATGTGGGTCAGATTCAGGGACCTCAAGGACCGACCGGACCACAAGGGCCACAAGGACCTCAAGGAGCCACAGGCTCACAGGGAGCAACCGGACCAGCTGGACCGCAGGGACCAAACGGAGCTATGGGTCCGCAAGGACCGACGGGTGATGATGGAGCCACCGGACCACAAGGATCTCAGGGTCCACAGGGTCCACAAGGCGCAACAGGATCATCTGGACCGCAAGGACCACAAGGACCCCAAGGACCTCAAGGCGATGACGGAGCTACTGGACCACAGGGACCAGCAGGCTCAGCCAATATTAGCGGTAATACCAATCAACTTATTAAATTCACCGGGGCTACTTCTGGGGGGAATTCCGGACTCTACAGCGTAAATGGTAATCTCGGTGTGGGAACTCCGACTCCTTTCCTTAAGCTTTCTGTAGGCCCTGTTGATGACGATTCTGGTTTTGAAACCAATAGCGACGGAAACCTGAGTGTGTTTACCAATGCTATTGAGCGCATGCGTATCAACGAAAATGGGAATATCGGCATTGGCACTCAATCCCCTTCAAATAAGCTTACTGTAAATTTTGAAGGCCAGGGCATCTCGAACGAATCTGCAGACGGTTCTGTACGTGTGGGTACATATAGCAGCAATACGTTCGGTGCGTATATTCAAACCCACTCCAACCACGATCTGAATTTTGCCACCAATAACGATGAGGCTCAAATGACCCTCAAAACAGACGGCAAAGTGGGTATTGGAACAGATGTTCCAACATCCCTTTTTGCCATTAGAGCTGATGGAACTGGAGAAGACAATGGTTTTAAATTACTGGGGGCTAATGGCATCAAGGGAGTTATGATATATTCAGATGGTAGCGGCATTGTAGAAGTAGCCAACAACAGCGGTAGTAAAAACATTAAGTTCAATGGGAATAATAATACCAGCTCTTACATAAACACAGGAGGAAATGTGGGAATCGGTACGAGCACTCCCAATGCAAGGTTAGAAGTGAATGGCAGCGGGTGGTTCAGAAACGACATAAATTCACTACCCTCTTCAGCAGGAAACGGTGTGCGGGTTTTTTATGACACACAACTAAATGTAGGTCAAATGTTTGCGTACGACTATGGAGTAAATGAAAACCGCATTTTGCTCCTTCAATATCCCGGAGGGAACGTAGGTCTAGGAGGCACAGGTTATTCAAATGTAAAACTGGACATAACCACCGATCAGGAGTGGGGTTTGTACGTTGATGATCCTACCGCCGCTGTAGCTGCGCTCGAAGTAAACGGAACTGCAGCCAAACCCGGTGGAGGAAGCTGGACGGCAGCATCAGATGCCCGACTTAAAAACAACATTTTACCATTTAACCATGGGCTTGAAACCATTCTTCATATCGAACCGGTTACTTTTCAGTACAACGAACGATCCGGCTTCAATACCGAAAAAGAGCACGTTGGTGTAATCGCACAGGATCTTCAGAAAATAGCCCCTTATATGGTCGGAGAAGCAAAAATCAAAGCCGATCAACAAGAATACCTCAACGTTGACAATAGTGCGATGACCTATCTCTTAATCAACGCTGTAAAAGAACAGCAAGCCCAGATCGAAGCGCTGAAGGCCGAAATCGAAGCAATGAAAAACAAGTAGGCCATGAGAACCTTCATTTTCATTATAATATTCATTTTACCCGTCTTGTCAATCGCGCAAACCGCCGAACGTCAAGTTATCGGTTCGGCAGGTGCTTTTGCCGAAGCCGGCGGGTATTCGCATTCCTATACCGTTGGAGAGTTGGCCACCACCATGCTCTCCGATGGTACGATTATCCTCACCCAGGGATTTCAGCAATC
>CAZJLZ010000004.1:0-2930 GCA_964546775.1 uncultured Cryomorphaceae bacterium
CTTTAATTCACCAGCGCACCACCCGCCTATAAGCAGTACAACCAAAAATGTTCGGTATAGGCGTTCTATTAGAATCTGCATGTAATACTCCCGTAAAAGTTACGTCCAATTCTTCGCGGTTCTGACGAATCCATAAATTCAATATGATACTCATTCAAGAGGTTTTGACCAACGACACTTAGTTCAAACACTTCATTTATGTGCCAGCCAATCCGTACATCAAGACCATAATATTCGGAAACTTCAGAATCGCTGAGAGGTCCTACGTATCTAAAAAATGTACCCAGCTCTAAATTGCCCGGTAAATTCAAATAGGACTGGATCTGAAATTGATGTTCAGGATCGTGGTATTCCATAGGATCATTATGGCCTTCTTCGACAAACAAATGTTTTCTAAAAAAAGTGTAGCCTGCCTTAAGTCGCCACCAGGATATTATTTGAAAATTGGATATAAATTCAGCTCCATAAGACTCACCGTACAAACCATTTGCAACAACTATTGGCAAGCCTTCTCTTACGCTTCGTATATTATCATAGTCGTTGTAAAAAGTAGAAACAGAAAGAGCAATGCTATTTTTTAACTGCATTCGCCAGCCTAATTCATAAGCTAAGAGTTCTGCGGAAACAAAATCGTCATTCCCGGCAATATAAGGAACTTCCGGAGCGCTATATACTTCGAATTCTCTATCGATGCGGGAAGGCGCTCTTATCGCCCTTGATACTGAGGCCCACAGCATCTGGCTTTCATTGATTTTACAGGACAGTTGCCCGCTGGGTTGAAATTCAAATCCGGTAAAGCTGTTGTGTTCAATTTTTGTTCCGAGCGATAAATCAAGTCTATCTTTTATTATGGCAATATTATCCTGAACGAATAAATTGTATATGTGCATATTTCTTTGTGCAGGAAAAAACCCAAATAAATCAAGATTATCCATTTGCTGATCCATCAACCGGACTCCCAGTCCCCAAATAAGCTCATTGCGACCTCCAATTTCTATTCTGTTCTGAAAATCGAAGTCAAAGGTGGTCAGTCGCTCTGAAAAATCATTGCCAAAATCGCGGTACGTTTCATCGAAGTAGAATTGAACCTGAAAATCTGACCGCTCAGAAAAACCATGTGACCACCGCGCCAAAATATTTCCACCTGAGGATTTTATAGGGTCAATATTTCCTTCAGGATTTGGCCTACCTTGGTAATAA
Source organism: uncultured Cryomorphaceae bacterium (assembly GCA_964546775.1). Classification (GTDB taxonomy): domain Bacteria; phylum Bacteroidota; class Bacteroidia; order Flavobacteriales_D; family SKUL01; genus SKUL01. The sequence goes on from CAZJLZ010000004.1 coordinate 1,201, forward strand.
TCAGATTGAAGTGTTACAAGATCTTTCTCTCCAGGTTTCCAGTCCATACGCACACCTCCCTGTGCAAATTCCCATTCATCATTGGCATCTGTTGTATCCGACAATACCGTATTGTCTCTTTGAATGGCATTGCCATATACTCTGTACGAAAATTTATCGCCAATTTTTCCGCCATACCGCAGTGCATCGTAACTTTTTAAATAGTTACCCATTGCCCTCGAGTAATAAACCCCCTGTGTTTCTTCAGAATTTTTGGTGATAATATTAATCACCCCATTTACAGCATTTGCCCCCCAAAGTGATCCTCCGGGGCCACTGATTATTTCGATTCGATCTACATCCTCCAACAAGACATTTTGAATATCCCAGAAAACACCAGCATACAAAGGGGTATAAACCGTGCGGCCATCAATCATCACCAATAATTTATTGGCGAGTACTGTATTAAAACCACGGGCAGAAATTGCCCAGTCACTCGAATTGTCCTGAGCGACGTATAAATTGGATGCGAGCCTGAGTGCTTCCGGTAGACTCGTTGCTCCGGATAACCGAATATCTTCATTGGTAATTACCTGAACGGCAGATCCTGTTTCGCTGAGTTTTTCCAATTGCTTGGAAACCGAATATACTTCTACATTCATCAGTTCTTCCATGCTCATCGATTTGAGTCTGGAAGGCAAAGTGTCGGTCTGGTCCTGAGAAAAAACAGCGGGAAGAATGAAAATAAAAAGCACCGTCAAAACTGAGTAAAACAAGTTAGTTCTGATTCTCTGAAGAATGTTATTCTTTCTGAAGGACCTTGTTTTTATCAGCGGTGAAAACAAGCCTAAGCTGGGATTGAAAGGCGTTTTCATTCGGACAGTTGCGTTAAAATTGATTTATAGCTCCACATCATTCTGTTTCTAAATCATGATTGGTTTTTTTATAACTATTCAGCTTCCATTTCGCTCCATCAGAACCGACATGCAATTTTTCCATAAATCCGGGGCTCGATGCGGGTAGGTATTCCTGCTTCGGTGCCAAACCCATCATGGGAAATATTACCGAGGTTTTGACCAACGGCCGAAAGTTCCAGCCAATTCGAAACGTCCCAGGCTATTCTGACGTCGTAAGTCAGATAATCCTCTGAAACAGAAACTTCAGGTGCTGTTTTACCTCTGAGGATTATGTCCAGATGAAGAAAATTGGTGATATCAAGCATCGAATGCACCAACATTTGATGTTCGGGATCAAACCCAAGTTGATTTACATTGTATATTTCCGTCCGGGTTGTGAGTTCTTTTCGAAACCAGGTATAACCACCGCGCAATCTCCATTGCGGTACGATCTGCCATGTTCCTGAAAATTCAACACCATAAGCTATGCCATCGCTGCCATTTACGATTTGGTAGGTAAGCGTGCCCGGTCGGGCCTCAACACTATACAAATCCTCATAATCGTTATAAAATCCAGCCACAGACAACGAAAGTACATCTATTGGTTGAACGCGATATCCCATTTCGTAGGCAACTAACCGCTCCGACCGAAAATCGGGTCCGCCCTGAACGCTCTGTTGTTCTGGTGGAAGAATAAATGTCGGAATATGATAATCCACATCAATGCGGCTGGGTGTGCGAACAGCCCGTGAAGCTGCAGCCCAGATATTGTGTCGTTTGCCTGGAGTAAAACTGAGTCGGACATTTGGTTGAACTTCAAATTCAGTGAATATATTGTGCTGAAACTTAGAACCT
>CAZJLZ010000005.1:0-5240 GCA_964546775.1 uncultured Cryomorphaceae bacterium
CCGATGGTCAGAATCGACTTTGTGAGCTGATAACAAAATCCAATATGGAATATAACATGTTTTGTTACAGGTGCTGAGAACACTGCCAGTACATTTGTTTCAAATAATTAAATCGGCCATAGAAAGTGGCCCTATAACGACACAAAATGAGAAAAACAATAGATTACATATCACACAGCACATGGTTCAAAATTGCCTTGATTATCGCAGCCCTATACACCTCTTATAAATGCTTTTTAGAGGTGATCAAGTTATTTCCTTTCGAGTAAGAAAATTAATGATCAATTTCACCGATTTTACACCTAGGTTCGAATCATGGTAAAGTCTAATAACCAATGGGTGATCGCGACAGGATTATTTCATGATCCCGGGCTTCTCCGTGAAGGGAATCAACCCGGACTCATTGATCACGAGGCCCCGCGTTTTTTAGTTCCCTATCCGCTCGAACAAGTTCCACGAATAGGGAACTAAAAAACCCATTACCGATGAATCGGTAATAGGTTGATCATCAAGTGATCGCGACAGGATTCGAACCTGTGACCGTCTGCTTAGAAGGCAGATGCTCTATCCAACTGAGCTACGCGACCAGAAATATGCTCTAAAAGCGGTGCAAAGGTAATCAAATTCAATACTCATCAAAGGCTGCTGGTGTCTCTTATATCCCTTCAAACAGCACCACGGTTTCCAGATAAGCCGGACACACCGCGTTCCAGTGCATGTTGTGTTCTATGGTCAGTCGCAATGCTTCGGCTGCCTCGGGTTCGCCGTGAACGACAAAAGTTAGTTTGGGAGAAGATTCAAAACCGTTCAGCCATCCGAGCAATTCTGTCCGGTCGGCGTGGGCCGAAAGTCCGTCGATCTGCTCTACCCTGCACTTCACCTCCACTTCCTGTCCAAAAATCCGGATCTTCTCCTCCCCGTCCAGAATGCTTCGACCGCGCGTTCCGACGGGCTGAAACCCGACAATCAGCAAACTATCTTCTGCGCGCGGCAAACGATGGTAGAGATGATGTAGAATTCTGCCCCCCGTCATCATTCCACTCGCAGATAAAATGATGAAACTTCCTTTCAGCGAATTGAGGGCTTTTGAATCCTCGTGCGTACGAACAATCTTCAGTTTGTTGTGCAACGTCAGAAATCCTCCGTCACCCAAAATCTCTTCGATCGGAATCTTATGATCCTCATCGTTATCCATGTACATTTCAGTTGCAGCAATGGCCATCGGACTGTCCATGTATACCGGCACCGCCGGAATCTCACCTTTTCGCATCAATTCATTCAAATAGTACAACACCGATTGCGACCGTCCAACTGCGAATGCCGGAATCATCAAACATCCCCCACGATCCAAACCGCGATTGATGGCAGCACCCATTTCCGATTGAACATTATTGTTGATGGATTCTCTGTCTCCGTATGTGGATTCCACAAACAGTACATCGGTTTCTTTCAACCTTTCCGGAGGGAATAAAATCGGATCGTTGTTTCGGCCCAGATCACCAGAGAAAACAAGCTTTTTCTTTTGCTGCGATCCGTGAATCGTGAGTTCGACAATGGCGGCTCCGAGAATATGTCCGGCGTTGTGAAACTTCAAAGTAACCCTTTCGTCTATCGCTATTTCCTCGTGGTAAGGCATGGGCTGAACTTTCGGGAAAACCAGCTCTACATCCTCAGAATCATACAAAGGCAACGGAGTGCTGTGACGTGAATAACCTTTCGATCTGGCGAACTCGGCTTCTTCCTCTTGCAATTTTGCAGAATCCCGGAGCAACAAAGTGAGTAAATCTGCAGTTCCTTTGGTGCAATATATTGATCCTTTAAATCCCTGCTTAAAAAGTCTTGGCAAATAACCCGAATGGTCGAGATGAGCGTGGGTCAGAACCACCGCGTCAATTTGGGAAGGTTCTACCGGAAATTCATCCCAGTTGAGAAGCCGCAGAGCTTTCAGCCCCTGAAACAAACCACAGTCAACAAGTATCAGCCGATCATCGATATATAATAAATACTTTGAGCCGGTTACGGTGCCCGCACCACCCAGAAATTTTACTCTTACATTCATCCTGAAAACAATATTATTGGTTTAGCTAAAGTACAATGAATATTTACCGATACCCACACACATTTCTGTCTCAGAAACAGCATGGATGAGCGCAATTCCGTATATTTATAGAGGAACTAACAAGGAACCTAAATTCTATCACACAACTAAATATTTAAAATTTTAAACCATGATAATTGAAGTAAATTCTGATCAAAGTATAGATAAGGGAAACGACCTCAACGACTATACCCGTTCCGTAATTGAAAGAGCATTCACCCGCTTCGGCGATGAAATCACCCGGGTAGAAGTTCATTTGAGCGACGAAAACGGTCCAAAAGGAAGCGACAACCACGGTGACAAGCGCTGCATGATCGAAACCAGAATGCGCGGAATACAACCACTTGCTGTAACGGCTCACGCCGATAATCTGCATGTTGCCATTGCCAACGCGACTGATAAATCCATGCGGGCTATGGAAAACACGATCGGAAAACGACGGGAACGATAATCAACTATGCAAAAAGCCATCAATACATCCGACGCTCCGGCTCCAATCGGACCGTATAGTCAGGCTATTGTTTCGGGAAACATGTTGTTCATCAGCGGTCAGATAGCCATCAACCCTGAAAACAACGAACTCGAAATCGATGATCTGACACGGGAAACAAACCGGGTGATGACGAATCTTAAGAACATTCTGACCGCGGCCGGAGCCGGTTTTGACAACGTTGTCAAAACCAGCATCTTTCTGTCAGACATGAACGATTTTGCGAAGGTGAACGAAATTTACGCGGGTTACTTCAACACAGACACTCCACCCGCCCGGGAAACGGTTCAGGTGTCGGTATTACCGAAAAATGTAAATGTGGAAATTTCGATGATCGCGCTGGTTCCCTAGCCCCGTAGGATATGGTATTTCGCAAGTTCTTCGATGGGTCGTTGCAATACGGGTCCAAGAGTGATGTCTAATTTTTTAGCTTCTGTTTCAAGAATCTCCCGAAAGTAAAATGCAATGGAACCCACCATTCCTACTTTGTGGTTGCGGTAATCCGAAAAGCCGCGTACATAATGGTGAAGATACTGACTGATCGCACCGCTGACAAGTTGGTGAATGAATTCATCATCCAGATGATCGGCTGCAAAACGGGCAAACCTTGCCAGGTATCCAGCAGCGTTGGTTTGCTGATAAACCGAATTCAAAACTTCGTCCAGATCCAGTTCAAAACGTGCCGAAAAATTCGCACGAAGACCAACTGGCATTTCACGGTAATAATAGGCGCGGAGCAGCAACCGTCCAATGTGGTTTCCGCTACCTTCGTCACCCAGTGTAAAACCGAGAGATGGAATACAATGTGCGAGGTTTTCTCCGTCAAAACGACAGGAATTGGATCCTGTTCCCAGAATTCCGCAGATTACCGGTTCACCAACATGCACAGCCCGAACTGCGCCCCACAAGTCGGTGCTCACAAAGACATCCGCTTTTTTAAACAAAGATTTCAGCAACTGTTTCACTTTTCCACTGCCTGCGTCAGAAGCGCAGCCAGCCCCGTAATAATACACTTCATCAATCACCGGAAACAGGTCAGCCAGTTCCTTTTCGGCCGAAATGGCTTTCTTCAATACTTCTGTAGATTCATAGGTCGGATTGAAGCCAACGGTTGAAGCCAACGAAAAAATTTCAACATTTTCGATCAACCGCCATTCACAACTGGTTGATCCACAATCAGCCACAAGTATATTCCGTTTCATCAAATAGAGAGTATGTTTGCGATTCTCAGCAATTCCTTATCGAGTATCAATTTGTCTGAAATGGCATCCTTAAAGGGCGTGAACACTATTTTTCCATTTATGATACCCACCATACATTTCGATTCTCCCTTCCGAAGACCTTCAACGGCGGCAACCCCCATTCTACTGGCCAGAATACGATCTGTCACGGTCGGAGAACCTCCGCGTTGGATATGTCCGAGAATAGTCACCTTGGTTTCATAAGCCGGATATTCCTTTTTCACCCGTTCGGCCAAAGCGGTAGCACCACCTGTTTTCCCCCCTTCAGCAACCATCACAATGCTCGAGGATTTCCGGTTCTGCCGTCCTCGTTCCAGTATTTCAATCAATTCCTTGACGGTTGTTTCGTGTTCGGGAACAATCACTGCAATAGCGCCCGAAGCTACTCCTGAATAGGCAGCGATAAATCCGGAATCGCGTCCCATCACCTCCACAAAAAAGAGTCGGTTGTGTGATTTGGCGGTGTCGCGGATTTTATCGACCGCTTCGATCACCGTGTTGTTGGCTGTATCAAATCCGAGCGTCAAATCAGTTCCATAGAGATCGTTGTCAATCGTTCCCGGAATACCTATCGTTCGTATTCCAAATTCGTTCTCGAGGTACATAGCGCCCGTAAAAGTTCCGTCTCCTCCAATCACCACAAGTGCATCGATTCCCCGTTCACGGAGATGATTGAAAGCCTTCTCTCTACCCGCCTTTTCCATAAACTCTTTACTGCGGGCAGATTTCAAAATCGTTCCTCCGCGAGGAAGAATATGGTTCACCGAGCGCGCATCAAATGTTTCGATATCGTTTTCCATAACCCCTTCGTAACCGCGGTAAATGCCCATACAGTCGATGCCATAAAACGTAGCTGCACGCACTACGGCCCGCAAGGCTGCATTCATTCCGGGAGCATCTCCTCCGGAAGTGAGTACTCCAATTTTCTTTAATTCTTTCAATTTTGATGTCTTTAGCGTTGCTGGCTCTTTTCTTTAAAATTGCCAAATTAATCGGAATGAACCAATACTTCGCGGATTTAACAAGAAGAGAATACTACCCACCTGTAACTACGGTGCGCTTTTATTATCTTTGCAAAACTATCGATTCAGTCAGAATCATAACCCTCATGCCGATGCAAGAAGAAAGCCCTCTAGCCGAAACACAAACTTCAGTTTTTATCCAGGAAATTCTCAACGACTATCGTCTGGCTTGTATCAGCCGCGAAACCTCCTTGTTGGGTCGTAAGGAAGTACTCACCGGAAAGGCGAAGTTTGGAATTTTCGGAGACGGCAAAGAATTGGCTCAGATTGCCATGGCAAAACAATTCAAAAATGGCGACTGGCGCTCAGGTTACTACCGCGACCAGACATTTATGATGGCGATTGATGCACTCACTGTTTCACAGGCATTTGCTGCCTTGTACGCGCAT
>CAZJLZ010000006.1:0-8111 GCA_964546775.1 uncultured Cryomorphaceae bacterium
CCGTGCTCACCCTTCGTCAGGAAGAACAAAAACTGGAAGAAATCTTCAAGCAATTAACTCATCCTGCATTACACGAATAGTTCGCACCATTGAATGTGCATACTGTTTGAAATTTCCTAATTTAGCCGCCGTTTAAAACGAAAAACTTCATGCCATACTTATTTACTTCAGAGTCGGTTTCTGAGGGACATCCCGACAAAATTGCCGACCAGATTTCCGATGCACTCATCGATCATTTCATGGCTTTTGATGTCGATTCAAAAGTCGCCTGCGAAACCCTTGTAACCACCGGACAGGTTGTGGTTGCCGGCGAGGTTAAATCCAATGCATATCTGGACGTTCAGAAAATTGTTCGGGAAGTAATTTCCAAAATCGGTTACAACAAAAGCGAATACATGTTCGAAGCCAATTCGTGCGGTATTCTTTCTGCCATTCACGATCAAAGCGCCGATATCAATCAAGGCGTGGACAAAGTCAATAAAGAAGACCAAGGGGCTGGAGATCAGGGAATGATGTTTGGCTACGCTTGTCTGGAGACAGACAACTTTATGCCTCTGGGTATTGAAATTGCACATACACTGCTCCGGATTCTTGCGGATATCAGAAAGTCCGGCGTCAAAATGCGGTACCTGAGACCCGACTCTAAGGCGCAGGTTACGATTTTGTACAGCGATGATCATCAGCCATTGATGATTGATTCTATTGTGCTTTCCACTCAACACGATGAATTTGAGCTCCCGGCCAACAACCGTCCGGACGCAAAGCTGAAGGCAGAGAAAAAAATGCAGGAGCAGATCGAGGCTGATATCAAAAAACATCTCATTCCAAAAGTGAAAAAAGCATTGCCGATGCGGGTTCGACAACTATTCAACAATCCGATTAAATACCACATCAATCCCACCGGAAAATTTGTAATTGGCGGACCTCATGGTGACACCGGATTGACCGGTCGAAAAATAATTGTCGATACTTACGGAGGACGTGGTGCTCACGGTGGCGGGGCATTTTCTGGTAAAGATCCATCCAAGGTAGATCGTTCGGCTGCTTATGCCACACGACACATCGCCAAAAATATGGTAGCCGCCGGTGTTTGCGACGAAGTTTTGGTTCAGGTTTCGTATGCCATTGGATTGGCAGAACCAATGGGGCTCTACGTCAATACTTACGGAACTTCAAAAGTTAAAATGGGCGATGGCGAAATCGCAGATGTTCTCCGCAAAGTGTTTGATATGCGCCCGTATGCCATTGAACAACGATTGAAATTACGCAACCCCATTTACCAGGAAACAGCGGCATATGGACATATGGGTCGTGAGTCTGAGGTGAAAGAAGTTACTTTTTCGGGATCCAATGGTAACGACGTAAAAATGAAGGTAGAGACCTTTACCTGGGAAAAGCTGGACTACGTTAAAACACTTCGTTCAGCATTCGAACTGGACAAGTAAATTATTGGTTTCCGGAATCCAGCACTAATTTCACTTTCAGCTCCATTTCATTGAGTTGATTAACGGCTCTATACAGTTCGCTGATAAGATATGATTTATCGGGTTCCACACGATCTCCGAACAGCGCATAATAGGCTTCAATTGATATCTGGTTGGGTGCTGATTGTTCGACCTTAAAAACTACCGAACCAAAACGGTTTTCTTCCTGAATGTGTAAATCCTCCGGATTCTGAATTTCAACAGCTTTATCGAAAGTCATTAACACGCGAATTAAATCGTTGCCTTCGAAATCAATATAAAACGGAAGTTTGCGCGGATATTTGTCAAATTCCGGCCAGGTCACAAAATTAAACCATCCGACCATTGGAATCACTAAATCCTCTCTGGAAGTGTGCTGACCAACATCAGCAAGCGAATAGTCTATGATATATTTCCGGGTATAGGGTGCATAGGTTGTGGCGTAGGTTGATTGAGTGTTGTGAAAATCTACAGGCTGGCCCCAAAATATCTTCCGACCATATTGTGGATTGATGGTGCTGTCGAGGATACCAAAGTCATAAATCGATCTGGTGAGGGTGCTGAATTGTCCAGCCAGTTCGGTTTCTATGATACCGTACGCTTCATTGGCTTCGGGATCGATTGTCATATTTACGGTGGTATGTCGGTAATTCTCATCAACGTTAGACGGCATTCTTATTAGTTGCGGAAAATATCCTTCGTCAAAAAACAACTGATCGATATCAACCAGAAAAGCAGGTGAGGATGCGAGGTAAAACGGAAATTCATTGGTGCCATATCCGTATCGGTGCTTTTTCGGGTAATACAGATTCAAGTATTGATCATCTGGCAATGCAAACGCATAATCATTGAAAAACAAACTTGAAGTATATGTAGTGGAGAGTTCTCCGATCCTCGTATCCAGTAAATAGGTTGTAAAATACTTTATACCGATCCTGTTTATCAACCTTGCATAGAGCTGATATCGGCTGGACTCACGCATTTCTCTTGCGGAGACCTGATCTCCAATTTTCTCGAGGCTCATATCTCGTCCAGCATAAAATTCTCTATCCGGTTTGAATTCAAAATCGTTCGTCAAGACGTTGTGGAGCCGGTCGAATCGTAACAATGGTTGATCTTTGGGTAGACCATCCGTTTCGCGCGAAATGAATTTTTTAACCTGTTCGGCCTGCCAATCCTGATGGCTGTTTTCGAGTGTTCGGGTTCGAATCCATAGTGCTGATCGTTCTCTGATCTGGAACATTTTCAGAGCATAATTCGTGGGATAATAACGTTTTGCCTCTTGTAGCATGATTCGGTACCGTCCGCTGTTGGTATTCAATGAATAAATGATATGTGGCAGATCCGAACCAGGTCTGATTCCCGGTTCACGAATGGAACCATCAAGATCTTCACGGATCCAAACCCTGTGCGTCCTTCTTGACCTATAATAAACCGAATCAGGTTCAGCACCAGCCATTAATGTAGCAAGATATCGGGGAGAGGAGATTCTAACTATTTGTTGTTGTATTGGCCAGGGACCATTGAAAAAAATTCGTTGCGAAAGGAAGAACATCCAGTTATTCCTGAATGGTACTTCATATTTATAGTGAACTTCAATTTCATCACCCGGTTGAACATCTATTAATTCGAATCCATATCTGAATTGCTTTTCAATTTGATTCCAGATAATTATTTCATCATTCATAAAGCTGTCGATATAGTCAATTTCCTGCGTGCTGCTATCGGGAAGTATCTTCCTAGCAGCGAAAAACATCATCCTTACATTTACGTAATCCGCAGCAATAGAATCAAAGCTCCTGTCAATAGGGTAATTGCGGTTATCGAAAAACGGATCATGAGATTCTGGAAGCAGAAAATAGGTGCCTGGCAACTTACCAGCCTCGAATGATTGAATTTTTATTCGTTGCTTTCGTTCGAAGTACACATACATGTAGCTTTCCTTCTGCCCGCGAACGGACATTTTCAGCTCATCCTTCAATACTACTGCGGGGTAATCCCTCAAACCAGGTTGAACTTCTAACGGAATAGGAGCTTCTTCAACCCAGTCGTAATCAAACGTACGCAATGGGTAATACTGTGCCCGAACCAATTTATAAAAATTCAGAAAGAGAAAAGTGAAAAGTAAAATCCGGATCATTCGGTTGGTTTTGTAAAATTCTCACAAAATTCATACCGGCAACCTCGCATCAACCCAGCGCTTTACTTCTTCCTGAAAAAGACATTAATCGGTACGCCGGTAAGCGAAAATGCTGCACGTAATTTATTTTCTAAGAAGCGTTTATAAGGATCCTTTACATATTGCGGCAGATTACAAAAAAATGCAAAGCTCGGAACGCGTGTCGGTAACTGCATCACATATTTAATTTTAACGTACTTCCCTTTCGTTGCCGGTGGAGGATTTTTTTCAATAACATCCAGCATCACTTCATTGAGTTTCGAAGTGGAAATTCGGCGTTGGCGGTTTTCGTACACTTCAATACCCACTTCCAGGGCTTTCAATACGCGTTGCTTGGTTAACGCCGAGATAAAAAGAATTGGTACATCCGTGAAAGGTGCCAATCGTTCACGAATTTGAGCTTCAATCTTTCTCGTCGAATCCTGATCTTTTTCGATTAAGTCCCATTTATTCACGAGAATAACCAATCCCTTTTTATTGCGCTCGATCAATGAGAAAATATTCATATCCTGGCTCTGAATTCCTTCGGTTGCATCGAGCAACAGGAAACATACGTCGCTGTTCTCTATTGCTCGGATGGATCTGACCACCGAATAAAACTCGAGGTCTTCGTGTACTTTTCCTTTCTTCCGGATTCCGGCGGTATCCATCAACATAAAATCAAAGCCAAAGGATTGGTAACGAGCACCAATTGTATCCCGGGTGGTGCCAGCCACATCTGTTACGATATTGCGTTCCTCACCAGTAAGGGCATTGATCATCGATGATTTGCCTACATTGGGTTTTCCAACTACGGCGAATTTTGGCAGTTCGTCGGTCTCATCATCCGTTTCCTGATCTTTAGGGAAAGACCGTACAAGTTCATCGAGCAGTTCTCCGGTTCCACTCCCGTTGATGGAGGAAATACAAAACACCTCACCCAAGCCGAGTTTGTAAAATTCAGCCGACATTCCGATTTTATCCGGCGAATCGATTTTGTTGCAAACCAACAGAACCGGTTTTTTGGCTCTTCGCAGCATCTTGGCGACCTCTTCATCCAAATCAGTAATTCCAGATTGCCAATCTACCAGAAACAGTATAACAGAAGCGTCTTCTATGGCCAGTTCAACCTGTCGTTTGATTGCTTTCTCGAAAACATCATCCGAGTTGACCGTGTATCCACCAGTGTCGATTACTGAAAACGATTTACCGATCCATTCTGCCTTCCCGTAGTGGCGGTCGCGGGTTACCCCACTGGTTGGATCTACAATGGCATCCCTGCTCTCTGTAAGGCGGTTAAAAAACGTGGATTTCCCGACATTCGGTCTTCCCACTATTGCTACCATGTTTCCCATTACTCCTATCGATACCCGTATTTATCCAATTTCCGATCCTGGTCTCTCCAGTTTTCGTCTACTTTGACGTACAATTCCAAAAACACTTTTTGTCCCAGAAATTGCTCCATATCTTTTCGCGCTCCCGTTCCTACTCGTTTTAGCTTCAGACCTTGATGTCCGATTAAAATTCCCTTCTGCGATTTTCTAGATACATAAATGATCGCTCTGATACGGGTAATTTCAGGCTCTTCGATAAATTCTTCTATCTCCACCTGACACGAATATGGAACCTCCTTTTTGTAATTCATCATGATGTGTTCACGAATCATTTCTGCAATGAAGAAGCGCACTGGTCTGTCGGACAAGGCATCCTTATCGTAATAAGGTGGTGCGACCGGAAGTAGAGAGACGATTTGTTCCATCACGGCGTCAAGATTAAACTTGTGCAAAGCCGAAACCGGAATTACGTGGCTTTTCGGAAGGTTTTCCTGTACCACCTTCAAAAGCGACGCTACTTCTTCCTGGGTAAGTAAATCTACTTTATTGAGCAAAACCAACAACGGTACTTCCAGACTATTGAGCCGATCCCGCAAACCTTCCTCGATGTTCCCTTTTTCGCCGGTGTCGGTAATGAAAATCATAATATCGGCATCTGTAAAAGCCGATTCGACGAACCGCATCATCCGTTCCTGCATTTCGTAGGCAGGCGCTAAAATCCCCGGAGTATCCGAAAATACAATCTGAAATTCGGGTTCGTTTAGAATCCCAAGTATCCGATGACGCGTGGTTTGTGCCTTCGGTGTTGCAATCGAGAGATGCTCACCAATAATGGCATTCATCAGCGTTGACTTGCCGACATTGGGTTTTCCCACGATATTGACAAATCCAGCTTTGTGTTCCATGCCATAAATATTTGGTCAACAAAGAAACAAATAATATATTTGCACTCCCATTTCGGAGGGGTAGAATATTCGGAAAGACATTGGGGGGTGGAACAGTTGGTAGCTCGCCCGTACGGGAGGTCGACAGTTCGAGTCTGGCCCCCGCTACTACCAACCAGTCCAATCGAGGACTGAGAAACAAAAATATTGCGGGGTGGAGCAGTTGGTAGCTCGTCGGGCTCATAACCCGAAGGTCGTCAGTTCGAGTCTGGCCCCCGCTACTAAGGAAAGAGGCGGTCAATTTATTGGCCGCCTCTTTTGTTTTAAAACCATGCAGCATGTACTATCTCTGTGTTCTGTACTCACTTAAAGATGGTAACCTGTATAAAGGAACCTCTAGTGACCCGACAAAACGATTCATCCGTCACAATTCTGGTGGAACCAAAAGTACCGCTCACAGAAAGCCATTTGTGCTTATTCATATTGAAGAGTTTATTGACAAATCTGAAGCGCAGAAGCAGGAACGGTACTATAAATCTCTTGAAGTCGGAACGGCATTAAAACAGTTGCTTGTAGCTAAAGGAATACATTCACCTGACAATTGCGGGCTTCTGTTGAATTAGATCCATGCGGGGACAAGACTAATAATTTGGTTTCCAGACTTAATTCAATCTGCCAGTTGATTCTCAATTTTCTCAACTTCACCGGCCGCATTTTCCCACTTCTTCTCCGCTTGCTTTAGTTGGTCTTTTGCTTTGTTGACTTCGTCAAATTTGAGACGTACAGCATCCTGATCGCTGAAATCAAGTCCGGCACTTTCTGTATTGAGTTTCTCAACCAGAGTTTCGAGTTTGGAAATTTCGTCCTCTAGCTTTTTAACCTGGCTACTCTTGCTACGCAGTTCCTTTTCCAACTGCTTGCGTTGATTCGGAGACTGTTGGGCTGACGGTCCTTTGGTCTTCTTCGTCACTTTTGCAACCTGCTCAAACTGTGCGATATTCTCTGCACTCCTTTGGGCCAGGAAAGTACTGATGTCATCATAGTGGACTTTTAATCCACCCGATTGAATTTCAAATAATTTATCGGTCATTCCCTCGAGGAACTGCCGATCGTGAGAAACGATCAGCAATGTTCCCTTAAAACCCAATAGAGCCTGTTTTAAAACCTGTTTACTATCAATATCGAGGTGATTGGTCGGCTCATCCATTATGAGCATATTGTACGGCTTGAGCATAAGTCTGCACAACGCAAGTCGCGACTTCTCACCTCCGCTAAGCACCTTAACTTTCTTGTAGATGTCATCACCCCGAAATAAAAATGTTCCCAGCAACGCTCTTACTTTGGTACGCATATCACCGGTAGCTTCCTGATCGATAATTTCAAATACAGTAAGGTCTTCCTGTAAGGTAGCCGTTTGGTGCTGTGCAAAATATCCAAGTTGCACATTGTGACCGACTTCAACTTTTCCGGAATCAGCTCTTTCGTCCCCAACAAGAATACGAAGTAAAGTGGTTTTTCCAACCCCGTTTTTACCGATTAGAGCGACCTTCTCTCCTCTTTCCAACTCGAGATTTACATCGTTGAAAAGATGATTCTCTGCGTACGATTTAGCCAACGCTTCGGCCTTCAATGGAACTTTACCTGCACGTACAACATCTCCAAAATTAAGATTGAGGGATTGTAACTGGTCATCATCGACCTCCACGCGGTCAAGCTTGTCCAGCTTTTTGATCAAAGATTGGGCAAAAGAAGCTTTACTTGCCTTCGCCCGGAATTTGTTAATCAGTTGCTCGGTGTTTTTAATGTACTTCTCCTGGTTTCGTGCATCCTGCATTTGTTTCTCGACAATGATTTCACGCTGCTCAACAAAACCGGAGTAATTGGAATTGTAATCTCTGATATTTCCATTGATAATCTCAACGGTACGGTTCGTTACTCCATCCAAAAATGCAACATCATGAGAGATTAGCATCATCGCTCCGCTATAATTCTTTAGAAACTGTTCGAGCCATTGAATCGATTCTATATCCAGGTGGTTGGTTGGCTCATCGAGCAACAGCAAGTCGGGTGCTGTCAGCAGGATTTTAGCAAGCTCCACGCGCATCTTCCATCCTCCACTGAATTCGTTCAAAGGTCGGTCAAAATCACTGCGGCTAAAACCCAGGCCTTTTAGAATTCTTTCTGTTTGTTCTTCTGAAGCGCCGGCTCCAATTACCTGATAGCGATGATTGAGCGTATTGAATTCCTCGAGTAATTCAGACATCTCATCCAT
>CAZJLZ010000007.1:0-5386 GCA_964546775.1 uncultured Cryomorphaceae bacterium
AGTTTTCCCAGTTTCTCAGGTCGTTGACCTGTTCAAACAATACTTCGCCCGACGCGTCAATTACCTTTGAGCGTTGTAGTTCTACTTTTGACGGTAAAAAGAAGGTAACGACCACGAGTATAAGTGCCACTACCACAATAAAAATGAGGATTCCTTTCAGGATTTTCATAACGATTGATTATTAGGTTGGAGATTCAAAAATAGATAAAAATCAATGGAGATTTTTTTTGCATTCAGGTAATTGATTGCTTTAATTACAAATTTGACTGCTTCTTTTTATCTTTCCCCTCCATTCACAAACAGTAAAAATCCATGGCCGAAAACAAAACAAAGCCCACCGAAAAAGGTGTTTCTGAATTCATTGAGGAATTTGCCAACACAGAGCAAAAGAAACAGGACAGTTATGAACTGCTGAAGTTGATGGAAAAAATATCCGGGCACAAACCAAAAATGTGGGGGCCGAGCATTATCGGATTTGGCAGTTACCACTACAAATATGAAAGCGGTCACGAAGGCGATGCTCCATTGATTGGTTTCTCACCGCGCAAATCGGCCATGTCGCTGTATGTTTTTACCGGCCTGGACAAACACAAACATTTGCTGGAAGATCTCGGGAAATATAAAATGGGCAAGGCTTGTATTTATGTCAACAAGCTGTCCGATATCGACAAAAAGCAGCTCGAGAACCTGATGACCGAAACGATGAAATACATGCACTCGAAATTCGGGAAATCGTAGTCCGGTAATGTGAGGAGTATCAAAGAGAATTGTATTGGTTTTTACGGAATCCAACCAAAATTGATTACATTCGTATGAATATTCAGTCATAAAGCACGAATATTATACTTAATGAATGATAAATCATACACATATTGGGCTGCGATGAGCGACCAGGCACTGGCTGAGCACATCGGAAGCTTTGTCCGTCACCATCGTCTCCAACAGAACAAAACCCAGGATGACATGGCCGTTCAATCTGGCATGAGCCGATCTACCTGGAGCCTGATGGAAAAGGGAGAAACCATTACCATCTCTACCCTGATTCGTGCATTGCGGGTACTTGACCAGTTGCAGGTGCTCAATGCTTTTTCGGTTAATACACCAGTTAGTCCGCTGGCTCTGGCCAAACAAGAGAAAGAAAAGCGAAAACGCGCCCGCGGTAAAAAATCTGAAGATCAAACCAAAAGTGATTGGTAATGATCACAACCGCACTGGTACATATCTGGGGGAAACTGGTCGGCGCGGTAGCATGGGAAGACCAGCGTGGTGTCGCCACTTTTGAATACGAACCTTCGTTCATCCGAACAGGCTGGGAGTTGTCTCCGTTGAAAATGCCGCTTTCTGCTGCATCCCGCACTTTTACCTTTCCGGAATTGCACCGCAAAGAGGAAGGCCCACTGGATACTTTTAAAGGATTGCCGGGATTGCTGGCGGATGTTCTGCCCGACCGCTACGGGCACCAACTCATCAACGGATGGCTTTCCCGACAGGGTAGAGCGCCCGATAGTATGAATCCGGTCGAGTTGTTGTGCTTTATTGGAAAACGCGGAATGGGTGCATTGGAATTTGAACCCGCTGAATTCGCCGAAGACAGGAATACATTTTCCGTTGCTGTTGATGAGTTGGTAGAGGCGGCTCAGAAGATGCTTGGTCAAAAAGACGACTTTGCCACAAATTTCGGCTCTGATGAAAATCAGGCCATGCGTGATATTCTCAAAATTGGAACATCGGCCGGGGGTGCGCGTCCCAAAGCAGTTATCGCGTTCAACGAAAAAACCGGTGAAGTGCGTTCAGGACAAACCCGAGTCCCAAAAGGTTTTAAGCACTGGATTCTTAAGCTGGACGGCGTGAGCGATGTGCAACTTGGGCAAACTCATGGCTATGGCAGGGTGGAAATGGCTTATTACAATATGGCCACCAACTGTGGAATTGAAATGATGCCTTCGCGGTTACTGGAAGAGAACGGTCGTGCGCACTTTATGACACAACGTTTTGACCGTGGAGATGGGGACATCAAACACCATGTTCAGTCGTTCTGTGCACTGAAACATTTTGATTACAACGAAGTGACGAGTTTCAGTTACGAAGAACTGTTTCAGTGTATGCGTGAACTGCGCCTGAGCTATCCCGAAGCCGAACAGCAATTCCGGCGCATGGTTTTCAATGTGATGTCCCGCAATTGTGACGATCACACGAAAAATTTCGCTTTTCGGCTGGAACAAGGCGGAAAATGGACTTTGGCTCCCGCTTTTGATTTATGTCACGCGTTTCGGCCAGACAGTGTGTGGGTCAGCCAGCATGCGCTCAGTATCAATGGAAAGCGAAAAAATATTTCCCGAAATGATCTTTTACACGTCGCGTCTTCTATGAATATTCGTAAGGCGGAATCGATTATTGGGCAGGTAGGTGAAACCATCGGAATGTGGAAACATTTTGCCGATGATGTTCGGGTAAATCCAAAACTGCGCGATGCAATAACCGAAACGTTGATTGTTTTGTAAATCAAAATTTCCCGAAATCAAAAATCCACGTCGCGCCGGAGCATTTCATGCTCGAGGTGCGTGCGGGTTTCTTTGAGATCCTCCAAAAACCGATAGTGCAATCTATAAAGGTTTGATTGAGCGACATATAATAACATCATTACATTTTTAAATTCCGGGTCGCGAATCAAAGATCGTAAATCCAACGGCTCACCAATTTCAGTGTCCTGAGGAAAAGGAACACCGCTCAGGCTGTCTTCGGCCGCCTTTAGCCAACGCTCTTCAGACAAAACTTCGAATCTAAGATCGGCCAGATTGACCACCGAAGCAAATCGTTCAAATGCAGGAATGAGCCACGAATAGGCCATTTCGTTATTGGTAGACGTATAGTCCGCAAGGCCGGAAACCAATTCACCGAGTGCTGTGCGCAAACTGTCATTGCCAATGAGTTGTAAATCGCCCGTACTAACCAGCGATGACAATGCTGCAGAAAGTTGGGCGGATGGTGAGAAGCTCATCGATTGAAGCGTATGCCTGATCAATAAAGAATCATGGACAGGCGTGATACTGTACGAGTTTTTCAGCAATTGAGCAACAGCATAAACTATTTCACGCTGCTCTTTTTTTGCTTCTTCCACCTGTACAATAGTAGATTGAATATCAGAATGAATTTGCTTCAGGTAATCCCGTTCTTTCCGATGCTCCTGAATGTTCATCCACCAGCCGTTGAGCAGAAAAGCTACCAATACGCCGGAAACCACGACGAAAAACTCACCAAAAAACCATTTCAATTTATTCATAAGTGTTGCCGGTTATTGTTGCAAGTTAGCAAAGAGTTAAAAATTTCAGTTTCTCCAATTTGAATCACTTTTCATTTAGTATTTTTAATAGAAACAGTACATAATGGATCATCGGTTAAAAAAAATGGCGCGGGTTGGAATTGTTGCAAAAGGTGCAGTGTATGCAATTTCTGCTGTATTGATATTCCTTTCTGCGATCAACATGGGAGGTGAAACTCCGAGTAAGCGGGGAGTCCTCGATTTTCTTAAGAACCAACCATTTGGCGAAACATTATTGATTGTCATGGCCGTAGGATTAATTTTTTATTCGGCCTGGCGATTCATTCAAGCCTTTAGTGATCCTGAAGAAATCGGAGAGGACGCAAAAGGAATCCTAAAAAGAACCGGACTATGTATCAGCGGATTAATTTATCTCGGATTGGCAGGCCTTGCGGTAATGCAAGTACTTGATGCCGGTAACTCCGGAAGCAATGGTGGCGGTGCTTCATCTGCTGAAAATGCCGATTTCCTGGCTACACTTCCTGGGTTGGTCTTGATGGGATTGGTTGGAGCAGTTCTCGCTGTTGTAGGAATCATTCGTTTTGTGCGTGCATTTAAAGGGGATTTCCAAAAAAAGTTTGATACCCATTCCATGCAGGACGACAAACGACGACGGAGTATAAAGGTGACGGCCAAAATTGGAATGAGCGCACGTGGTTTAATTTTATTGATTGTAAGCTTTTTTGCTTTAAAGGGCGCTTTCACGGCCAATCCCGATGAAATAAAAACCACGTCTGACGTGTTTTCTTTTATCCATGAATCAGCTTACGGATCCTGGTTACTGGGAATTGTTGCAATAGGAATGATGGCCTATGCGATATACATGTTTTTATTGTCGAAGTACCGCAAATTCAATGATTGAAAGTTTGTCGGCGCAATTGGTGAAATATGAGTTTAAACCTTCATTTCTGTCTTTTATCCATTTAATTTTTGCATATTTGATTGTAACGCAAAACCAGTTAAGACGCTAGAGTCTTCTCACAATAAAAATGAAGCTATGAGCAAAACATTAATCATTGCAGTTCTCGTAATTTTCGGAATCCTCGGTTTAATAGGATTGATTTTCGGAGCCATTCTCAGTTTGATTGAGGCGTTCATCGGATTCGTTTTATGGTCTATCATCATAGCAATCATCTATTTCACCTGGAAAGCAAAAACCTGAAAACCTATAGTGATGTCTGAACGAAACGCTTCTATAATTCCGGCAATGAGGTACCGCAACGCCGCCAAAGCCATCGAATGGTTGTGCGGGGCTTTCGGATTTGAAAAACACATGGTTGTTCCCGGAGAAAATGGAACGATTGCTCACGCACAACTTATTTTCGGAAACGGAATGATCATGCTCGGTTCGATGCACGACAATGACTTCGGTAAGGTTGTTCAGCCACCCAAATCACCGGAATTTATCAACACTCAATCGGCTTATGTTGTAGTGAAGGAAATCGACCAACACTACAAAAAAGCGGTAGCTGCAGGAGCTGACATAATCATTGACATTGAAGATGCTGACTACGGTGGCCGTGGATATACCTGCCGTGATCCCGAAGGTGTAGTCTGGAGTTTCGGGTCATACGATCCATGGAATTAACCCTTTGAAATGAGGAAGTACCTGCAGTATTAAAAAGTTGAAACAAGAATTGGCATTCAAATTTTGTCCTAAAATTAAAAGTGATTTTCACAAAGATGTTAAGATATTTGGTGGTCAATACTATATAAACCACTAAAACCAATTGCAATGAAAAGACTTCTATTCATTTCCTGTCTGTTCCTCTGTACATTCTCTTCAAAAGCGACCATTCATACCGTAATGGTTTGGGAAGGATACTATCAGTTTCAAAGTCCGGCCGATCCGTTTATTGTAGAATTGGGGGATACCATCCAATGGCTGCCACTCGATTTCCCAATGATGGTTCATACCATAACTTCTACCAATATTCCAGACGGTGCCGAACCTTTTGATCAAATCTGGCAAGCTCCGGCCGATACTTTCTTTCAGTATGTGCCGACGGTAATTGGTGTTTATGATTACGAGTGTACTCCACATGTTGATTTCAATATGGTGTCCAG
>CAZJLZ010000008.1:0-4422 GCA_964546775.1 uncultured Cryomorphaceae bacterium
TGTGGTTGGTCCATTTCTTATCTAGTGGACCTTCTGGAATTCTAGCGTTCATACAATTCTTCTTTGATTAACATTAAAGCTGGGTGAAATAGTGATAGACCGCAATCACTACGAATCCCAATGGAACAACAACGGCATAAATTCTGGAAATCTTTTTAATTGTCGGAGTATATGTCTTGTGGCGCAGACCTACCGACTGAAATGAAGATTGAAATCCGTGGCTGAGGTGCAGTCCCAAAAAGATAAAGGAAAGCACATAGATTACGACCCGTATCGGATCCTGAAACTTGTGTTGAAGCTCTTCGAAATAGCGGAAATCACCTGCTGTGTTTAATCCAGTCATATCTCCATCAATAAATTTCACTTGCAATTCCGGAAACCAGAAATCGTAAAAATGCAATCCCAAAAACAACAACACCATAATTCCGGTGATGATCATGTTGCGACTCATCCAGGTAGAATTTGCGGAGGGTTTGTTGTAGGCATACTTTACCGGACGTTTACTGCGGTTCTGTATTTCCAGCACAACCCCCATAGAAATGTGGAAAATAACCGCAAAGGCCAGAACCGGTTGCAAAACGTATTGAATGAGAGGGTTGGTGCCCATAAAATGGGAGGTCGAATTAAAAGCATCAGCACTGAAGACCGATAAAAAATTAATGGAAACGTGTTGTAAAAGAAATATTAATAAAAAAAAACCCGATAAGGCCATCAAAACTTTTTTGGCGATAGACCTCATACTATTTCCGGACTCTGGGTTGCTCATATTCGCGATGTATCCTTGTTAAGACTAAAATCTGATGCAAAGCTAATGGATGTGACATGGTCTGCTGCTGAACTCTGATATTTAGAAAGGGTCTAAATAAAGATATGCCGATTCAATCTATATCTTTGCGTTGAAGCAAAAGTATTCAAAAATGAAGTATACTCCACTGAGCAAAAACACATACATCGAGCACCGTCATAAATTTAAAGAAATGTTGGCTCCTGGTGCTCTTGCCATTTTTAACTCGAACGACACCATGCCCACCAATGCGGATGGAACCATGCCGTTCCGGCAAAACAACGATCTGTTGTACCTGTGTGGAGTCGATCAGGAAGAATCTACGTTGATGTTGTTTCCGGAAGCCCACAACAAGTCACATCGCGAGATCCTTTTTTTAAAAGAAACCAGTGCAGAAATCGCCGTTTGGGAAGGCGCTAAACTGACCAAAGAAGAAGCGTGCAATCTTACCGGTATTCAAACGATTTATTGGAACAACCAACTGCACAAAGTACTGCACACTTTATTGAATGAAGCGGCTGTGGTTTATCTCAACAGCAACGAACAAACCCGGGCGGTACTCACAGTTGAAACTAAAGATGATCGCTTCGGCAAGTGGATTCGTACAACCTACCCGCTACATCAGTATGAGCGAAGTGCGCCCATTATGCATTCCATTCGCGCTGTGAAATCAAAAGCCGAAATTGTACAGATGCAACACGCCTGTGACATTACTGAAAAAGGGTTTAGACGCATTTTGAAAATGATCAAACCCGGTGTGAACGAATTTGAGATCGAAGCGGACTTGGCGCACGAGTTTCTGCTCAACCGCTCACGAGGTTTTGCCTATGAACCTATTGTTGCTTCAGGTTCAAATGCCTGCGTGTTGCATTATACAGCAAACAATCAGGAGTGCAAAGCCGGAGATGTCATACTTATGGACATTGGCGCAGAATATGGAAATTATGCTTCTGATATGACGCGATGTGTACCTGTATCCGGTAAATTCAGTTCCCGACAACGCGAGGTTTACAACGCTGTGCTTCATGTGATGAAAGAGGCCATGCAACTTTTGCGACCCGGTGTTTATTTGAATGAATACCACACACAAGTAGGTCACCTCATGGAAAAACAACTTCTGAATCTGGGTCTACTGAAGCCATCGGATATAGACCATCAGAATCCGGAGTGGCCTGCCTATAAAAAGTATTTTATGCACGGCACCAGCCATTTCATAGGTCTTGATGTCCATGACGTTGGGCATTGGCACAAACCAATAGAGGTTGGCAATGTCTTTACTGTAGAACCTGGAATTTATATCCCTGAAGAAAAACTTGGAATCCGCCTCGAGAACGACATTCTGATCACTGAAAAGGGGTATTTCGATTTAATGGAAAACATTCCACTTGAGGCAGACGAGATTGAAGAGTTGATGAATGGCTGATTTCATATCTATAATAAATCTCAAATTTTATCGTCCAGAGCAAATTTAGTACTACACACTTTATCCCCATCCAGGACAAGCAAGATATATTGATCCGGGTACAAATCTGAAATTTCTACACGCGTTTGATCATCAACAATTTCCCCCGTAAGCATTATCCGCCCATTAAGGTCGCAGACATCATATAATGCATGGTCGGTTTGGGGCTGGTAGTGAAACACTATGTAGCCTTGATTTTCCAACCTCACTTGAAGCCGGTTCGGATTTTTTGCGAGTGATTGCTTTTTAATGATATCCATATTGTTTTTTGAAGTTGTTATATGTCTGGTGTACATATTACGGACAAGTCGGCCCTGGGTTTCGACAGGTTGAATAGTTTTTAGACCAACCTCAGGAAAACTACGCCAGAACGACAAATAGCACCTCGACAAAATCAACCTCAGCCCTTGATATCTGCCTATAAACGATCATTGAAAATCCATAATCGACAGGATTGAACAATTCGTCGAAAAGAAATTACCTTTTCGGATATGACCGCGGAGAACGAATAATTGTAGAAGAGATTCATAGTATTGGGGAATTAGTTCACTACTAAAGTTAGCGCTCCTTTCATTATCAATCCAGACACAACACAGCAGTGGTATACGTTGGTTGACCATCGGTGCAATTCAATACTTTTCAGTAGTTTTCATCGCTGAAACAAACCGGTATAAACATGGGCTCATGAAAAAACTCCGTGCAATCATCATAGACGACGAGAGAAACGCACGCGAAAATCTTGAGATGTTGCTCAATGAATATTGTCCGGAAATTGACGTGGCAGGAAAAGGAAATGGCATTGAGGAAGGACGGCGACTGATAGAATTACTGAATCCGGAGGTAGTATTTCTCGACATCCGGATGCCTTCGGGAGCAGAAGGATTTGATTTGCTGAAACAATTCCACAATTACAAATTTCTGGTAGTCTTCGTAACCGCCTTTAAAGAGTATGCAGTTGAAGCCTTTAATGCAAATGCTGTCCACTACATCCTTAAACCAGTGGATATTGAAGAACTAATGACGGCAGTACAAAAAGTGGTGAAACAAATTGTCCAATTTCAACATGAGCCACAAAACTTCTTTCACTACAAAGAAAAACTGGATGATGTAATGAATCAGATTTCGCTTGTCCGACAACGCATTCCCATCCATCATACACGAGGAATAAAATTCGTAACGCCGGCTGATATTGAATTTCTATCGGCCGATGGAAATTGTGCGCTAATTCAATTGCACAACGGATCAAAATTTTTGGATACAAGAACATTAAAAACCTATGATCACCTGCTGCCCTCGAAATCCTTTTATCGGGTACATCGTTCATATATTGTAAATATTCACATGGTGGAAGAACTGATTCGGGCAGATGGAGTTTGGCTGCTGATGAAATGCGGCCAGAAAATACCCGTTAGTCGCAGCCGTCTTGCAAGCTTTTTAACAGCAATTAAGGCAGTTTAATCAATCACAACCACCATTCGCTCATCGAGAGCTACAGTTGAGCATTTGCCTGTTCAGAGGGTTGCAATTGTTATTATCTTGCTAATCAAACCAAAGCTCATACCGTCATGAAATTACGCACCTTACTTGTCGATGACGAATTCAATGCCTCAAGCAATCTTCAGATGATGATAGAAGATTTTTGTCCCGAATTGATTGTACTGGGAACGGCCAACTCAGCTGCAGATGCCAGAGAATTTTTGGAAACACAGGAGGTGGATGTAGTTTTTCTGGATATTAAAATGCCTCGCGAAGATGGTTTTTCCTTTTTGCAATCACTCCCCGACCGTTCCTTTTCCGTGGTTTTTACAACCGCACACAATGAGTTTGCCCTGAAAGCATTTCGTGCCGATGCCATTGATTATTTGGAGAAACCCATAAGCGTTGACGATTTACAAAAAGCAGTAAAAAAAATTGTCCGATTGCACGAAGGAGGATCCAACAATATGTCAGAAAGCGAGGCATTGCGCGAGTTTCTTAAAGACCTCACACTTTTTCCCGAAAACGAAAAAACATCTATTCCCACCAGGGATGGCTATGTGGTAATCCGCAACAAAGACATCTTGCGGTTAGAAGCTTCCGACAGTTATACCAATATATACCTGGCAGATGGCCGGAGATTTATGAGCAGCAAAAACATAAAGGTTTATGAGAATAACCTCAACAAAAAAATGTTTTT
>CAZJLZ010000009.1:0-3427 GCA_964546775.1 uncultured Cryomorphaceae bacterium
GAATTTACAGGAGATTACAACCGCGTTCGCCTCCGTGGAGAAGAGACGAAAACGCTGACTTACCGCCTCGAAACAACTTCCGGAGGTAAATACATCGAATACACGTATACCTTCACTGGAAATACATACGACATCGGTTTCGCCCTTCAGATGACCGGTCTGGATGATGTTGTCAACACCGCAGAGCTACCGGAACTCCATTGGCAGATGTCGGGTCTGAGCAGCGAAAAACTGCTCTCGGATGAACGCAATATCTGTTCGGTGTTTTATAAGGAAACCGGTGAAACCCGGGATTATCTTTCCGAGACGTCTGACGACGACGAAATCATCGAAGATTACACACTGGACTGGGTGGCTTTTAAGCAAAAGTTTTTCAGCTCGATCATTATTTCAGATATCCCTTTTGCAAAAAACAGTGCTCTCGAAGTCGTGGAGCCTGACAATGACAAATACAACAATCACTTCTCGGCTCACCTGAAACTTCCGGTTACGAATGCAGGTAACGCTGTTATTCCGATGCAGTTGTACTTCGGACCCAACAAATACCAGATTCTAAAGAAGTACGATCACGATCTGGATGAAATCATCAACCTGGGTTGGGGAATTTTTGGTTGGGTCAACAAATGGGCTGTCATCCCAATTTTCGACTTCCTCGACGGTTTCAATCTCGGTTATGGACTCATTATTCTGTTGCTGA
Source organism: uncultured Cryomorphaceae bacterium (assembly GCA_964546775.1). Taxonomy (GTDB): domain Bacteria; phylum Bacteroidota; class Bacteroidia; order Flavobacteriales_D; family SKUL01; genus SKUL01. The sequence goes on from CAZJLZ010000009.1 coordinate 698, forward strand.
CCATCATCATCAAAGTAGTGTTGTTCCCGCTGATGTACAAGAACTACCTCAGCAGTGCCAAAATGCGCGTTCTGAAGCCCGACATCGACGCGATGAACGAGAAGCTGAAGGATGCCGACGCAATGAAAAAACAACAGGCCACGCTCGACCTGTACCGCAAAACCGGGGTAAATCCCATGGCAGGTTGCATTCCGATGATCATCCAGATGCCGATTTTGTACGCGATGTTCCGTTTTTTCCCGTCGTCTATCGAGCTGCGCCATGAACCATTTCTCTGGGCCGACGACCTTTCGTCTTACGATTCAATATTAAGTCTGCCGTTTGAAATTCCGATGTACGGTGCTCACGTGAGTTTGTTTACATTGCTCATGGCCGCGTCTACTTTCTTCTACACAATGATGAACCAAAGCAACATGCCCACCACATCTCAGCCGGGTATGCCGAACATGAAAATTATCATGTACATGTTTCCAGTGATGATGCTGTTCTTCTTCAACTCGTTTGCTTCGGGTCTAAGCTATTACTACTTGCTTGCCAACGTTCTCTCCATTGGTCAGATGGTGGTGATTAAGGAATACTTTATCAACGAAGAAAAGATCCGCGCTAAAATTGACGTGAACAAGGAGAAGAAAAAATCGGCCAAGAAATCACGGTTTCAGCAAAAGCTCGAGGAAATCTCCAAACAACAGCAGCAGCTGAAGAAAGGGAAAAAGTAATGGGAGCTCATCAAGTTGCCGGTTTTATTCTTTTGACAGCATTATTGCTGGCTGGCGGAACATCGTGCAAGGGCCACCGGGAATTTCGAGAAGCCCGCAAAGAACTGAAAGCGGAAAAAGCGGAACGTAAAGCAAAACAGGAACAAGCGATGGAAGAAAAAAGTCCAGACAATAATGGCGTGGCCCAAACCGACCATTTTCCGGATTCTCTTGTATTTGCGATGGCACGCACTCCATGCTTCGGCCGCTGCCCTACTTACGAAGTACAAATTTACGAGAGCGGGTATGCAACCTATTCCGGAGAGTCCAATGTTGACCGGATCGGCGAATATTCGGCCGAACCAAACCCGGTTCTTGCGGATAGTATAATTCAGAAAGCACAGAGGATTGGCTTCATGATGATGCTCGACAGTTATGACAACAGCCTGGTCACCGATCTACCCTCAACGTATTTTAAACTCAACATCGGCGGACAGAAAAAGGAAATAAAGTGCCGGATAAGTTGCCCGGAGCGGCTGGTGGAATTCGGGAGAGCGGTAGAAGAATTATTGGAAGAATCCAATTGGAATCGAATTCAGAATTAGTTCAACGCAATCGTCTTTCTTACAACCAAACGGCTCTTGTCGATATCAACCAGATCAACCATTTCGCGGTGTTCTTCAAAGCCATCTACTGAAACGCGAATCTCATAAACCCGGTCGCGCATCACTTTGAATTCGAATTCACCACCCCGGTCAGAAGTACTTTCATAGACCATATTGCCTGCATTGTCATAAATCCCAACTTTTGCATCCCGCAAGCTGCGATCGTTCTCTGCATTGATAATGGTTCCCTGCAGAAACACCTCGGCTACAATTTCGTTTTCCAGCAGGTTATAATTGTCCAGATCAATCTGAAATATATCGCGTTCACCCAAAGAGCCTTCGTATTCTGCAGCAATAAACATGGTTTGATTGTCGGCCGTTAATGAGAATGTGGATTCTTCGTTGACCGTATTGATCGGATATCCCAGGTTAACTGGTCGGGAAGGTTCGCCATCGATGATGTCTGCCCGGAAGATGTCATAACTTCCCATGGTTTGATGTCCATTGGACGCGAAAAACAAGTAGTCACCACTGGGATGAATGAAAACGAACTTTTCATCACCTTCGGTATTCACAAGTGGCCCCAGATTTCGTGGTTTTCCCCATCTGTTTTCACCGCGACTTTCTGAAACGTAGACATCCCCTTGCCCTTCTCCACCAGGTCGCTCGCTGATGAAATAAAGAAGTTTACCATCGGCTGTAATGCTGACCGAACTTTCGAACCAGGATGTATTGACAGGTCTGTCCAGTTTGCGTGTTTCCGACCATTTTTGTGTAGAGTCAATGAAGGTGGAAAAATGAATGTCGCCAGCGCTGGATTCGTTGTTTTTATAGACATACATACTCTTCCCATCTGGCGCAATCGATAACACCGCATCGTACGCAGTGGTATTGACCTTTCCTTTTGCCTGCTCTGCAGCTGTCCAACCACCTGCCTTTTCATCCCACTCAGAGTAAAAAATATTCTCAAAATACTTGTGATCGCCTGCGTGGTCAATTCCACCGCCTTTGATGTCCGGTCTTCTGGAGGTAAAAACAAGCAACTTCCCGTCAGCAGTAACAGAAGGAGCATAATCATCGAAACGCGTATTGATTTGCAGCCCCAGATTCTCAGGTTCAATATCATGGGGTTCCTGCATCATCATCTTTGCAAATTGGCATTGTTCGATGTAGGTATCTACTTCAAAGAAATAATTGTTCGCACGCGACGAAGTTGCCCTGAACTTTTTAAAGTGATCCACGGCATCGTCGAGTTTGGCGAGGCGGTGTCTCGTCATTCCGAGCCAATAATGTATTTCCTTATTGACCTCCGGGTTGAGTTCGTAGGCTTTCGTTAAATAGGTTTCAGCCAGTTCATAATTCCTGAGGGCGTAGTGGCATTCTCCTATTCTATAAGTAGCCTGGGGATGATCCGGGATGGATTCGAGCAC
>CAZJLZ010000010.1:0-3078 GCA_964546775.1 uncultured Cryomorphaceae bacterium
CAAGCGTATTGTATGCGATGTAGGCGAGAATTCCGATGACCAATCCTGCTACTGTTGTTACCATGGCCTGCATGATTCCTCCCGAAAGTTCGCTGATTTCCACTCCGGTGTCGCTGACTTTCATGGCGTGGAATGTAATGATCATACCGATTACAGTTCCGAGGAAACCAATCATAGGCGCTGCACCTGCAACCGTAGCCAACGTTGAAAGTCCTTTCTCGAGTTTGTAAACTTCCAGTTTGCCTACGTTTTCAATCGAGGTGGCAATATCGTTCAACGGTTTTCCAATTCGGGCTACTCCCTTCTCAAGCATCCTTGCAACGGGCGTGTTGTTGGAATGACAAAGGTTCTTTGCAGCATCGATTTTACCGTCGTGGATAAAATCCCGGATTTTATTCATGAAATCTTTATCCTCTTTCGATGCCTTGTTGATGGCCAGCAGACGTTCAATGAAAATATAGACTGCCATCAACGACAAAATTGCCAGCGGAATCATGATGTACCAACCTCCGTCCTGGATCATTTGCCAGATGGAAAGCGTTTCTATAGTAGGAGCCATATCCTGAGCAACTCCAGTGGTGTCCTGGGCAGCCTGACCTCCTTGATTAATCTGAGTGAAAAGCAGTAATGACATGTAGATTTTCGTTTTTGATAGTGGTTATAACGTTGGAATGAAATGCTAAATTATACATTCATCACGTAATATACGGCTGCTCCGGCAATGTAACCCGAAATGGCCAGCAGACTGATCTTTTTCATGTACCATACGAAATCGATTTTTTCAAGGCCCATCACAGCAACGCCTGCAGCAGATCCGATGATTAAAGCGCTTCCACCGGTACCCGCACAATAGGCAAGAAACTGCCAGAATACTCCGCTTTCAGCAAAAGACGACGAAGCGTCCGGAGAAATTGGATACATTCCCTGAGCCGCAGCAACAAGAGGTACATTGTCCACAACTGCCGATAAAATACCTATGGTCATATTTATGGCGAAGATATTTCCGATATTCGTTTCAAGAAAATGCGCAACGGTGTTCAGGTGCCCTACTTCCTGCAATGCAGATACCGCGAGTAAGATCCCAAGAAAGAACAGCACCGAAGCTGTATCAATCTTCTGAAGGACATGCAAAACCGACAATCTCGATTTTTGTTCGCGGTTCTTGTTGCGGTGCATGATCTCCGTCACCGCCCACAGGATTCCCAAACTAAGCATCATTCCCATAAAAGGCGGGAGATGAGTAACTGTTTTGAAAACCGGAACAAAGAGCAATCCTGCTAAACCCAAAACAAAAACGAGTCCCCGTTCAAAGGAGGTAGAAGGGTTGACGTAATGATCGATACTCGCCTGCTTCCTGGGTCGGGTAACATTCCCTTTCATTCGGAATGACAGAATAACTACCGGTACGATCATGGCGATCAAACTTGGCAGAATGAGCTGGCTGACAATTACGGATACATCCGGAAGTTGACCTTTGATCCAGAGCATGGTCGTCGTAACATCACCTATAGGGGACCAGGCTCCACCTGCATTGGCTGCAATTACTACGAGGCCTGCAAAAATCCACCGCGTACGCTTGTGTGCGATAAGTTTTCGAAGTAAAGATACCATTACGATAGATGTTGTGAGATTGTCTAACGCGGCCGACAAGAAGAATGTCAGGAAACATAAAATCCAAAGTAACTTTACTTTATTGGTCGTTTTTATTCGCTCGGTAATGACTGCAAAACCTTCGTGGGCGTCGATCAATTCCACAATAGTCATGGCACCCAGCAAAAAGAATAGAATGTTGGCGATGTCATACAAATGGTGCATGAGTCCCTGTTCTACCTGAAGGTGGTCAACCTGCGTGAAAACATACAGCGCCCAGCAAATCATTCCTGTTATTAATGAAGACGCTGCTTTGTCTACTTTCAATGGATGTTCAAGCGCTATAGCTATATAGCCAAGCACAAAAACGAGGATCATTGCTATTTCCATCGTCTATCAGATGAGTTGTTCGAGGGCAATTTCAAATGCTGAACTTGCCAGGTGAGTGTTATTCGGGTTCCGGTCTCTGACATTTCTTAGTGCCTTGTAAATGGTTTCAGAAGTGTCTTCAAAAATTGCCGCATCAGAGAGTTCTACATTTTCTTGCATACAATAGGCAAACACACGTGCCATTCCGCAGTTCGCAATAAAATCGGGTACCAGACTTATTTTGGAGTCGCATTGTTCGGCTATTTTTCCGTAAAAAATTTCAGGGTCCGCAAAGGGGACGTTTGCACCACAGGCGATAACTTTCGTTCCGGAGGAAATCATTCTGTCGCATTGCTCTTTGGTAACCAATCTCGAAGAAGCACATGGCAGAAAAATATCGGCGCCCAAATCCCAAATTTGGCTGTTTATGGTGTCAAAGTCAACCATATCAGGTGAGGATAACTGGTTTCCTGCTTTTTGCAGATATAATGTCTTGATTTCATCGAAAGTGTATCCTTCAGAATTAATGAGTCCTCCGGTTCGGTCAATTATACCCACCACTTTACAACCGCGTTTGGCGAGATAGTATGCTGCCGCCGAGCCCACATTTCCCCAGCCCTGAATAACGACCGAAGCTCCTTTCAATTCCTGATTGAACAGGTCGTAATAATGTACTACTGATTCTGCTACTCCAAAACCGGTAATGAGGTCAGCAACGACGTATTTTCTCTCGGGACTCGGTGTAAAGGCTGTGTCTTCTACCACCTTTGAAACCCCAAATCGGAGCTGCCCTATTTTATGAATTTTCTCGTTTTCACGCGGGTTGAAATGTCCGTTGACCACACCTTCCTGTGGATGCCAAAGTCCGTAGTCTTCTGTAATTGGAATTACTTCATGGATTTCATCAACGTTCAAATCCCCTCCGGTTCCGTAATAATTCTTCAGCAACGGGATCACAGCTTTGTACCAGCGCTCTAAGACACCGGCTTTTTGCGGATCATTCGGGTCAAAATTAATTCCGGATTTCGCACCACCGATGGGTGGACCCGAAACTGTGAATTTTACCTCCATAGTTTTGGCCAGCGATTCTACTTCACGACGATCCAATCCAACACGCAT
>CAZJLZ010000011.1:0-2901 GCA_964546775.1 uncultured Cryomorphaceae bacterium
GTTTATACCGATCAGGACGGTGAGTTTGATGACTGGGTTGAGATTCACAACACCACCGAAGAAGACATTAATCTTCAAGGTTATTTTTTGTCAGATAACCACGGAGAGCGAACCCGATTTACCTTCCCCGACACGGTCATCGAAGCCGGAGGCTATATTATTGTATGGTGTGATGGACATCTTGAGCAGGAAGGATTGCATACCGAATACGGTTTGAATGGTAGTCTCGGGGAACGTATATTGCTTGCAAATCCCGACACGGTGGTAATTGATCATCACGATTTTGGGTTTGTGGATAATGTTCAATCATTTAGCCGTTATCCAAATGGTCACGGGCCGTTCCGATTCGCGCTTCCCTCACCCGGTGAGCCAAACAACGAAACGGATTATCGTGGCCTGGTGATCAACGAAGTGCTCGCCATCAATAATGAATCGGGAACAGATGAATTCGGGAATTATCTTGACTGGATAGAATTGTATAACAATCGTGACATTCCGCTAAATCTGGGTGGTTATTTTTTGTCCGATAGATCAAATAATCCTGAGAAATTCAAATTTCCGGAACCAACCATTTTAGCTTCCGGCGGTTATGTCATTGTTTATGCAGCGGGAATTGCAGGTATTTCCGATTTTCACGCAGATTTTGCCCTTGGTGGAGACGGAGAATACATTCACTTGTATAACAAGGACACCGTGACGCTTGATTTCTTAAAATTCGGCCCTCAGTTACCGGATGTTGCAATAGGCAGATTCGAAAATGGAACCGGTAAATTCAGTTGCCTTGTTCCGACGAAAGGAGCTACGAACGAAATCAGCACGGTGGATGTTCCGGAAGTATCCCTAAATAAGGAGATTTTATTTTCAGTTTATCCGGTTCCGGCAACCGATTATGTCAACATTCAGCTTATGGATACGGGCAACGGAATCATACAGATATTCAGTGCATACGGCCAGCACATTGTGAATTATTCTTACCAGGGATCAGGACCACATTATATCGACATTTCCGATTTCTCAAGAGGGGTTTATCTGGTTAAAATCGGAAACCAAACCAAACGCATTGTTGTCAGATAATGCAGATGTGCAACTATTGCTTTTGTGACGCGTCAGAATACCGAAAACCAGACCGGAAAGTTGCAAGGAATCCGGGTTTCTGGTAATTTGAAACCAAAATTTAAATCAACATGTCAATACTTCGAACCAATCTATTAAAAGTTCCATTTTTATTTATTCTCATTGGATGGAGTGCTCAAGTTGGCGCTCAGGATGTTGTCATCAATGAATTTATGGCAACGAATCTCTGTTCACCGGTTAATCCGAATCAGTTTCAAGACAACTATGGAGAATGTGAAGATTGGGTTGAACTCTATAATACAACAGCGGCACCTATTGATCTGTCGGGTTATTTTCTAACTGACAATATTGACAACCTTGAGAAATGGGATTTTCCTGCGGGTTCGATAATTCCTGCGAACGGCTTTTTACGTATTTGGCTTTCAGGAAGAGTCAACGAACCTTTCAACATCAATAATCTTCATGCTGAATTTCGTATTGGCCAGACCCAGGAGAGTGAAATCATAGCATTTATTGACCCGGATGGGGAGACCATTATAGATGCCGATATGATTGATGTAACCAGTCAGGTGGGGCACAGTCGGGGACGTTTTCCGGATGGATCTGACAATTGGGTTGTATTTGATCAACCCACGATGAATGCATCCAATACGACTACTGCATATGTCGATTATGCGCCTACACCGGAATTCAGCGAACCAGCAGGATATCATGGAGGCGCAATTAACGTCTCGATCAGTATACCAGATGCGAACCCCGGCTTTACAATTCGATATACCCTAGATGGTACTTTTCCAACCGCGGCGTCACCGGTTTATGCTGGTCCTATAAACATCAATGCCACAACGGTTCTCATGGCTGTAACTTTCAGTGCCGATCCCGATTACCTTAGAAGTTTTTACGAATTCAGCACTTTCTTTTTCGGAGATGACCAACACACCATTCCGGCGTTTTCGGTGGCAGGCGGTGAGGTGCAAACCCTATTACAGGGCACGCAGATTGAACCATTGACAACACTGGAGATGTTCGATGAAAACGGTCAGCGTATTTCTAAGAATGTAGGCAATACCAACAAACACGGTAATGATAGCTGGGCTTATCAACAGCGCGGAATCGACTGGGTAGATCGCGATAAAATGGGATATAGCGGAGCGACCGAGTTGCAATTGTTTCGCACCAAAGAACGCACGTCATACAAGCGCTACATGTTTAAAGCTGCGGCCAATGACAACTATGATTATGCACCAGGTGCTCCGGCTCATATTCGCGATGCCTATGTAATGTCTTTGTCACAAGTTGGCGGTCTCGAATTGGATGAGCGATCGGCTGAATTTTGTGTGATGTATGTCAACGGACAATATTGGGGAGTATATGACTATCGTGAAAAGGTGGACGACTGGCATTTCACCCTTGAATATTACAACCAGGACAAGCACCAGATCGACTTCCTGAAAACCTGGGGTGGCACCTGGGCTGAGTACGGAAATCAAACCGAATGGAATAACTTCCGGAATTTTGTGACCGGAAATGATATGTCCGACCAAACCAACTATGACTATGTCAAAACACAGCTGAATGTAATTAGCCTGATTGACTACTTCGCCATCAACACGTGGATCGTAGCGGCCGACTGGTTGAACTGGAACACCGCATGGTGGAGAGGTTACAATGAGTTCGGCACCGGTACTAAATGGCGGTATGCATTGTGGGATATGGATGCCTCTTTTGGACATTACGTTAATTACACTGGTATTCCCGATACAGGACCAACTGCAGACCCATGCTTTGGCGAACAGCTCAATAACCCGGGAGGGCAGGGCCATACCC
>CAZJLZ010000012.1:0-3396 GCA_964546775.1 uncultured Cryomorphaceae bacterium
ACTAGATGTCTGGAATCAGCAATTGATAGAAGCGGGATCATATTTGTACGAGGCACGGCGTGACTTTCTCGATGCATTTGTGCCGGTTTTTCAACGATTGCACGAAAGGGTTAGCGGAGGCAAAGAAATAGTGGAGTTGGCGTATCATTCCCAACTCAACGAGTATTCTTTTACAGAGCTTCTCAATCAGCATCTGGATCAGGATCGGAGTCGGCAACATTCAACAGCCGGCATTCATAAAGACGATCTCGTATTTGAGATCGGCGGGTATCCGCTTAAAAAATTCGGTTCTCAGGGCCAGCAGAAAACGTACCTTATAGCACTGAAGCTGGCACAGTTTGAATTTATAGCGGCCCGAAAAGATATGAAGCCCATTTTGCTGCTTGACGATGTCTTTGACAAGATTGATGACCAACGGGTACGCCATCTGATGGAGTTGGTTTCGGAGAATAATTTCGGTCAGATTTTTGTAACCGACACAGATGTGAAACGGGTTCCGGAGATTTTTGCTTCGATCAATTCCCCGGGAAAAATGTTTAATCTTTCAAATGGCGAGTGCATTGAAGAAAAGAGACAACAACGAGCAAACGCTTAAGGAAGCCATCAACCGGCTGCTTGAAATTTACAAACTCGATCGCGGTGTGGATGAAGCTTCTGTGGTTGCTTCGTGGGAGGAATTAATGGGCGCTCCAATCGCCCGCCGTACACGCAATATTTTTTTCAGAAACGGCAAGCTTGTGGTTCAACTCGACTCAGCTACTTTGCGCCACGAACTCAACATGGGAAAAGAAAAGCTGATCACGTTGCTCAACGAGAAAGCCGGGAAAGTTGTTGTAAAAGACATCGAAATTCGGTGATCTTTTGAAATAACCTTTTGACCGTTTGAGTATTTGGTTTTTGACAATTATACCGAATTTGCTAATTTGCGGCAAAACCAAATGAAACCATGTATTTTAAAATCCTATTGACCTGCGTTTTATCATTGATTTTTACCTTTAATTATGCTCAGGAAACCAGCCATAGCTGTGGATATGATCATTGGTTCCGGCACATCCGCCTGAACGATTCTGAGAAAGCCCGTGCTATGAACGATCAGTTTTCGGACTGGATTGAACAATCCCGACAACAACACCGCGACGATGAAGTGTACCAGATTCCGGTGGTTTTTCATATCGTGTACAATACCGAAGAACAGAATCTTGCTGATTCGGTGGTACATTCTCAGCTCGAAGTCCTCAACGAGGATTACCGGCGTTTAAATCCAAATGCTATTGAAACACGAGAAGAGTTTTTACCTGTAGCCGCAGATGTGGGAATCGAATTTGTGTTGGCCGAATTCGATCCGGAAGGTGACGCGACAACGGGAATCATACGTACAGCAACACAAAGAGAAAATTTTGAACTCGATTTATTTGGTGCAGAGAACACGTTGGATGAAGTGAAATTTTCAGCAACCGGGGGAAGCGATGCCTGGGATACAGAACATTATTTGAATATTTGGGTATGCAACATTTCCGGAGGAATTCTCGGTCAGATTTTTGGTTTGGCCTATCCACCTGCTACTGTTCCCAATTGGCCCGATGGATCTTCAGCACCAAGTGCAGGTACCGAAGGTGTTATTATTCACTACACCACTTTGGGCCGAAACAATCCTCAACACGATGTGGACGGAGTAGATGAGAACAACCAGGGACGAACGCTCGTGCACGAAGTGGGACATTACCTTGGACTCAGACACATCTGGGGTGATGCAATAGTCTTTTTGGGAGAAGATGGTTGTGAAGCAGACGACGGATTTGCGGATACTCCGAATTGTGCCGAGTCGGACAATTTTATGTGCAATGGCAGTGCCAATACTTGTGTGGATGCGCCAGTTGATTTTCCGAATATGATTGAAAATTATATGGATTACAGTCAGGATGCATGTATGAATATGTTTACTCAGGAACAAGCCGATATGATGCGTTTCGCCCTGACCGAACTTCGTCCGGGATTACTCAATTCACCGGCACTGAGTATAACTTCCCGGGTGGAACAAAAAGTAGAATTGTTTCCCAATCCGGCTGTTGACTATGTTTCAGTAAAAAGTACCTCTATAATTGACCACGTGGAACTCCTTGATCATACGGGAAGATTGCTGAAAATTCAAAATGGCAACAAACGGTCGCAAGTTCAATTATCGCTGGAAGATTTTGATGCGGGAAGCCTTCTGATTCGCGTTCATTCCGGAAAGGAGATATCCGTTCGCAAGCTGATTAAGCAATAACGGAATTCTGAAAATTACAAAGGCTGCTCCTGATTTCAGAAGCAGCCCTTCTTTTTTAAAAGTATACTTATTAGAAAATTTCTCTCCCTGCAAAATGAAAGTTGCACTCGATCCGAGCATTTTCATCACTATCAGATCCATGAACAGCATTTTTTGCTTTTGATTCTGCGTATTGTTTACGAATTGTTCCTTCTTCCGCTTCGGCAGGGTCGGTTGCTCCAATCAGGTCTCTGAAATCGGCAACAGCGTTGTCCTTTTCCAGAATGGCAGCTACTATCGGTCCTGAAGTCATGTATTCTACCAATTCGCCATAAAAAGGCCGTTCGCTGTGAACCGCATAAAAATGTTCTGCTTCAGATTTGTTTAAACGGGTATATTTCATTGCGCGGATTGTAAATCCAGCGGCTTCAATCATTGCGAGTATATTGCCAATATTACCTGCTTCAACTGCATCTGGTTTCAACATGGTAAAAGTTCTTTTTCCTGCCATTGCTTTGCGTCTTATTTAGTGTTGTTAAAATGAGGTGCAAAAGTATAAAATAGACCTCACGCAGCAAGTTCCATGGGCATTGCCTAATTTTAGCCCAATGAAAAACGAAATTTTCAATTTCGATTTGCTCGGAAAGCTTCGGGATTTACTGCAGAATGCAGGTTCAATAGTGATTACCAATCACAAAAATCCAGACGGAGATGCTATGGGATCGGCTCTGGCCTTGTTTCATTTTTTGCGCAAATGGGGTTATCCTTCAAGAATCATTGTACCCAACGATTATCCGGATTTTTTAAAATGGCTTCCTGGGCAGAAAGAGGTATTGGTCTACGAAGGCAATCAAAAGGAAGCGGACGAGCTGATTGAATTTGCAGGTCTGATTTTTGCTCTCGATTACAATGCGCTCTCCAGAACCGGAGAGATGGAAGTTCCGCTTACCAGTTCGAAAGCAAAGAAAGTATTGATTGATCACCACCGCGATCCTTTAGAATTCGCTGATCTGGTATTCTCAGATATTACTTCTTGTGCGACGGCTCAGTTGGTATACGAATTGATCGAGAATCTGGAAATGCTCGAATTGCTCGATATCGATTCCGCTACCTGTTTATATACTGGATTGGTAACCGATACCGGTTCGTTT
>CAZJLZ010000013.1:0-2855 GCA_964546775.1 uncultured Cryomorphaceae bacterium
AACGCAGTAGAGAGATCATTGATAGCGCCGGTATAATCGCCCAGGGCAAGCTTCACTTTGCTTCGCATTACATAGGCATCGTCACTTCTGCTGTTGTTTTCAATGGCCTTGTTGCAATCTTCCAGTGCTTTTCTATTTTCCCCAAGCTTCATTCGTACGTGTGCGGCACCGAGATGTGCTTCCATCAGTTTCGGATCTGCAAACCGGGCATCCAGAAATTGCTTCTCAGCTTCGGGATATCGCTTCAGACTGTCCAATGCTACACCCTGCAAGTATATATGATAGGCCTTCTTCTTATCCACTTTTAAAAGCGCTTCGGATGTTTGCAATGCGTCCTGAAATTGACCTTTATTGGTTTGAGCCCTGAAAAGCGCGGACAATACAACTTCGTTCTTGTTATCGAGAGAAGATGCTCGTTTCAGATTATCAACAGCGTCGGTCCATTCCTGTCGATCAGCGTGAATTTTACCAAGATAATATAGTGGTTCCCATTCATTGGTTCCGAAAGCTACAGCTCTTTGAAATTCGCTGAATGCCTCATCTGTTCTGCCCATCAGATATAAGCTCTTACCCATTCCCTGATAGGCTTCGAACATCTTTGGGTCAATGTCCTTGGCTTTATTGTAATTCTCAAATGCGTCGCGATACTGTTTGGCTTCGAAAAAATTGTCTCCGGTTTTAACCAGTTTCTTGGCGCTCTGGCTAAAGACCTGTGGTGCTAGTACCAGTAACAATACAATCAGGAGCGCATTTCTGAATCTTTGAATCGTCATAGCGTCATCAATAAAAAGCTTCCGTTTCAACTTTAGGAATTTTTCCTACCCTGAACCGCAAAAAGCCAAGGGATGCCGAAAGTACTGCACCGTCTTTTTTGAGAAAGGTCACGAGATCGCGTGATGCTACACCGGCCTCCCAGGTACCATTGGCGATGATAAAAGTTATTCCGATGGGTATGCGGTGATCGTAATTTCCGCCACCCATATAGCCTATAGAAAGCCGGAGCCATTTAAAAGCTTCGTAATCACCACCTACACCAAATACAGGCCGCTGAAAACTGCCGGGCGCATCGTTGAGTGAAATCAGGAAATCTCCACCTATATGTACACGTTCGCTAAATTGATAAGATAATCCTGCACGAAAATTTGTTGGCAAGGCGATGGTCTCTGAGGCATCACCCTCTTGTTTAAAGACGCCATCCTTACCCGATATTTTTTCGACTTCTTCGATGACATTCAGTGAATTGAAGCCATCGTTTCTGATATCGAATATAATGGTATCCTTTGCGTGATAAACGTTTCCATCCCATAATACCGAGCCGATGTTGTTGACGGATGCTCCAAATCTGAATTTCTCCTTGTAAATGAAATTCAGTCCGAAATCCAGACCGAAACCAGTACCTACCGACGAAGGGAGGGTTTTGTCATTGGGAGTCAGAGCAGAAGGGTTGGTTTCGGCAGCATCTCCATAGTCTATTCCGAAAGTCGGTGTTGTTGCTCCTACTGCGTGATGGCTATTTTCAGTGACTTCCAGATCGAGAAAGGCAATTCCCTGAACGTATTTTACACCGATTCCGGCACCGATCATCCAGTCGTCCGTACTGTATACTTCGCGACCATAGGAAAGATTGTATTCGCGATACCAAACAGACTTGATGTGGCTACCACCAAATAAATCGGAGGCAAAATTATCACTCGAACTGATTCCACGCACTACTCTTTCAAGAGTATCCTGTGATAAGGTTCCGGTATTTTCGATAATCGGACCATTGTCATCATCGAGTTGAAGCTGGTCAAAATAATCCGCGTTCCAACCGAGAAAAAGTATATCGGTAGCCTCGGTATTAAAAACCGAATTATAATTGAATCGATCCCGGATGCTAAAGGCTATACCACCCCATTTGCGGTCATTGAAATTAATTGCCAATCCGAGGAGTTGCATGTCAATATCCATCGTAAGTTCGGTATTGGCAAATTCCCTTGCGAACTCAAACTTTTCCGCATTGGTCATCTGTTCGTCAAATCCGGCAATACTTTCGCGAAATTCCTTTCTTCCCAAAGCTTCCGAATACAATGAAAATCCGCCTTCTGCCAGTCCAAAGGCAACGCGTTTTTCGTATTTATCGGTCCAGGCAAGGTTTGCAGGGTTGATCCCAATACATTGATAATCGTGCACAAAAGTTGTTGCGACACCGCGCCCTGTGGCGGTAAAAGCACTTCGTTCTATTTGTGCAACAGAGGCCAACGGTACCCCGAAAGCCAGCAATAAAATAGCTGTTTTCAAACGCATGGTTATTAGGTTGGTTAAAGAATGCGTTAAAGTACTATTTTTCAGACATGCAAAAAAGCATACCGAAATCTGATGCAAAAATATTTTTGCGGAATGTCAGAATTTACCCATTACCTCGGCTGTAACACCGGTTGCAGAATACCCTCCGTCGTGATAAAGATTCTGCATGGTGACGTATCGGGTATAATCAGAAAACATCATCACACAGTAATCTGCACAGGCTTCCGCATCAGCATTTCCTAGTGGACTTAAAGATTCTGCAAATGCGAGAAATTTGTCAAATCCGGTGACCCCGGTACCCGCCGTGGTAGGCGTGGGTGATTGGGAAATGGTATTGACCCGAACTTTTTTCTTAAAACCATAGTGATAACCGAATCCACGGGCAATGCTTTCGAGTAAGGATTTTGCGTCGGCCATATCGCCGTAATCGGGGTAAATTCGTTGAGCGGCTATGTAGGTCAAGGCAACTACCGATCCCCAGTCATTCAGCGCATCCATTTTCATGGCCGTTTGAAGCGTTTTGTGCAACGAGCCTCCGGAGATATCGAGTGTTTTTTGGTACCAGTCGT
>CAZJLZ010000014.1:0-9166 GCA_964546775.1 uncultured Cryomorphaceae bacterium
GGCGAGCCCAAGTGGGTAGAAAAAGTGGAAGAGCTGATGAAGGCTGTCGATGAGTTTATTCCGATCCCTACACGCCTTGTTGACAAGGATTTTCTTATGCCTGTGGAGGATGTTTTCTCGATCACGGGCCGTGGAACGGTGGCGACCGGCCGTATCGAGCGCGGTGTGATCAAAACGGGGGATCCTGTTCAGATCCTCGGAATGGGCGCCGAAAACCTTACTTCCACCATTACGGGTGTTGAAATGTTCCGTAAAATTCTCGACAGAGGAGAAGCCGGAGACAACGTTGGTCTGTTGCTGCGCGGAATTGAGAAGAACGACATCAAACGCGGAATGGTTATCGCCAAGCCAGGTTCGATCACTCCTCACACTCAGTTCAAAGCAGAGATCTATGTTTTGAAAAAAGAAGAAGGTGGTCGTCACACTCCTTTCCACAATAAGTACCGCCCTCAATTCTACTTCCGTACAACCGATGTAACTGGTGAAATCACCATGGAAGAAGGACGTGAGATGGTAATGCCCGGCGACAACGTTTCGATCACAGTTGAATTGATCGTTCCGATTGCAATGGACAAAGGACTTCGTTTCGCAATTCGCGAAGGAGGCCGTACCGTAGGTGCCGGACAGGTTACTGACATCCTGAAGTAATCAACATATAAACCCTGTTACAGCAAAGGTGAGGACCAATTGGTCTTTCACCTTTAGCTGTCAATAGACGGGTGTAGCTCAGCTGGCAGAGCACTGGTCTCCAAAACCAGGTGTCGGGAGTTCGAGTCTCTCCACCCGTGCAGATAAAGAGTAACAAAGTATGAAAGCATATATAGTTGAGTCCTACGAAGAGCTGGTTCACAAGGTAACCTGGCCAACATGGAAAGAGCTGCAAAGCAGTTCCATTCTTGTGTTGATCGCTTCCATCATCATTGCACTGATTGTTTTTGCAATGGACTGGATTTTCGGCGTAAATGCCGTGCAGTCAGGAGGCGTTACCTGGAAAGGTGTTTTGGGATATATCTATGAGATGTTAATAGGATAAGGAATGACCTCAGCGATTGAAAAGAAGTGGTATGTGGTGCGTGCAGTTAGCGGGCAGGAAAAGAAGGTGAAGGAATACATCGAAATGGAGATCAAAAGAAATGGTCTGCAGGATTATGTTTCCCAACTGCTCATTCCAACCGAAAAAGTGTACCAGATCCGAAACGGAAAAAAGGTGTCGAAAGAACGTAATTTTTTCCCGGGATATGTACTCATCGAGGCAGCCCTTGAAGGTGAAGTACCGCATATTATTAAAGGAGTAACCAATGTCATCGGCTTTCTGGGAACAGAAAAAGGAGGACAACCAGTACCGCTGAGAACAAGTGAAGTGAACAGGATTCTTGGTAAAGTAGATGAACTGGCAGAAAGCGATGAGGAATTAACCATTCCGTACATCGTTGGCGAATCGGTAAAAGTGATCGATGGCCCTTTCAACAACTTCACCGGAGTAATCGAAGAAATTAACGAAGAGAAAAAGAAACTCAAAGTGATGGTGAAAATTTTCGGAAGAAAAACACCATTGGAATTGGGTTACATGCAAGTAGATAAAGACAATTAAGATATTTTGATTGCACTGACTGCGATCGCGATGCCGGTAAACAGTCTAATGCTTCCCCTTGCAATCAGGATGAGTGATAAATAAACAAATAGAAGAATGGCTAAAGAAGTAAGCGGTATCATAAAGTTGCAGATCCGCGGAGGAGCGGCCAACCCTTCACCCCCTGTTGGGCCGGCACTTGGTGCCAAAGGAGTGAACATTATGGAGTTCTGCAAGCAGTTTAACGCTCGCACGCAGGATAAAGCCGGTAAAATTGTACCAGCTTTGATTACGGTTTATGCAGATAAATCGTTTGACTTTGTAATCAAAACTCCTCCTGCAGCAATTCAACTGCTCGAAGCAGCCAAAACCAAAAAAGGTTCGGGAGAACCCAACCGCCTTAAAGTAGCGTCTGTAACCTGGGAACAGGTGAAGGCTATCGCGGAAGATAAAATGCCCGACCTCAATTGTTTTTCGGTTGAATCGGCCATGATGATGGTTGCAGGGACAGCTCGTAGCATGGGGTTCACAGTAAAAGGTAAACGCCCCTTCTAAACCGGATATAAACATTTAATGATGAAACTCACGAAGAAAAGAAAAGAGGCCCTTTCCAATTATGATCCTGAGAAATTCTATGATCTGACCGAAGCGTCCAAAGTTGTCAAAACAATCAGTAATGCCAACTTTGATGCATCTGTGGATATTGCCATTAGATTGGGAGTAGACCCACGGAAATCGAATCAGATGGTACGAGGAACAGTATCATTGCCTCACGGTACCGGAAAGGATGTGAAGGTGCTTGTACTTTGTCCTGCAGATTTGGAGGCTGAAGCACAGGAAGCCGGAGCTGATTTTGTTGGCCTTGATGAATATATCGAGAAAATTAAAAAAGGGTGGACCGATATCGATGTGATTATAACTACTCCATCAGTGATGGGGAAAGTGGGAGCACTCGGTAGAATACTCGGACCACGCGGATTAATGCCCAATCCAAAAACCGGTACAGTGACCATGGAGGTCGGTAAAGCGGTGAAGGATGTAAAAGCTGGTAAAATTGATTTTAAAGTGGACAAATTCGGTATCGTTCACGCAACTGTCGGGAAGTCATCTTTTGATGAATCCCAGATTAAAGACAACGCGCGCGAACTGATCCAAACCATCATTAAGCTCAAACCAGCCGCGGCAAAAGGTATATACATTAAAAGCATCAATCTGTCTACGACCATGAGTCCGGGCATTAAGGTTGAAACTAAATCAGCCTCAGTCTGATCTGATTGGCGAAAAATAAACGACAATGACTAGACAAGAAAAAGAACAGTTGGTTAAAGAGTTGTCAGCGTCAATTGCAGAGAGTGGTGTGCTCTATATAGCAGACACGTCCACCCTCACGGTCGAAACGACAAATGCTTTGCGAAGAAGGTGCTTCAACCAGGGGATAAAACTCCGGGTTGTGAAAAACACCCTCCTCAAAAAAGCATTCGATAGCATCGAAGACAGAGACTATTCAGAACTTGAGCAGGTGCTCGTAGGACCCACCGCAATTATGTTTGCGGAGACTCCTAACGTACCAGCCAAGTTGATTCAGGAATTCCGCAAAAAGCACGCTAAACCCGTGCTGAAAGGAGCCTGGATTGATGAAGCAGTTTATATCGGAGACGAAAACCTTGAAGCACTTGTTAATATCAAGAGCAAAGAGGAATTGGTCGGCGATATAATAGGACTGCTGCAGTCACCTGCTAAAAATGTTATTTCGGCATTGCAATCTGGTAAAACAACTCTGGCCGGACTGGTCAAAACACTTCAGGACCGGGCAGCATAACGTCAGGGTCTCTAATAATTTAATTCAAACCAAGAACTCAAAATCCATCAATAATGGCAGAAATCAAAGAACTGGCGGAACAGCTGGTTAACCTTACAGTAAAAGAAGTCAACGAATTGGCTACCTACCTTAAAGACGAATACGGCATCGAGCCTGCAGCTGCTGCTGTAGCTATGGCCGGTCCTTCTGGCGGAGGTGAAGGTGAAGCAGCTGAAGAGCAATCAGAATTCGACGTAATTTTGGTAGCTCCAGGCGGATCCAAACTGGCCATCGTGAAACTGGTAAAAGAACTTACCGGTCTCGGACTGAAAGAAGCAAAAGAATTAGTTGACAAGGCTCCAGGCCCAATCAAAGAAGGTGTGTCTAAAGACGAGGCAGAATCGTTGAAGCAACAACTTGAAGAGGCAGGAGCAGAAGTTGAACTCAAGTAATTCTTCTCATACATTTTTTTGGGGTTTAGACCTCCCGGCAAGGCGCCGGGATGGTCTACACCTTTTTGTCATTATATGACATTTTTCGTATTTTTTATCTTTTACTCACCAAATCCACAGAGCCTTGTCAACTCAGAATAATATCAACGAGCGCATCAATTTTGCCAAGAGTGTCAGTCAGGTGGAATATCCTGATTTCCTCGATATACAGGTTAAGTCATTTCAGGAATATTTTCAGCTTGATACAAGCCCCGAAGAGCGCAAGAATGAAGGACTCTATAAAGTTTTCAGCGAGAATTTCCCAATCACGGATACGCGAAATCAATTCGTCCTTGAATTCCTGGATTATTTTATCGATCCGCCCAGGTATTCCATTCACGAATGTATAGAACGGGGACTTACCTACAGTGTTCCGCTGAAAGCAAAATTGAAACTCTATTGTAACGACCCCGAACACGAAGATTTCGAAACCATCGTTCAGGACGTTTATCTTGGAACCATTCCGTACATGACCCCCAAAGGCTCATTTGTGGTCAATGGTGCAGAACGTGTAATTGTATCTCAGTTACACCGATCACCGGGTGTGTTCTTCGGTCAAAGCCGACACGCCAACGGAACCAAACTCTATTCAGCACGGGTAATTCCTTTCAAAGGGTCGTGGATTGAGTTTGCAACCGACATCAATTCCGTGATGTATGCATACATCGACAGGAAGAAAAAATTACCGGTAACTACCTTGTTACGTTCCATCGGATACGAGAGTGATAAAGATATCCTCGAAATTTTTGATCTCGCAGATGAAGTTAAAGTCTCCAAAACCGGATTGAAAAAAGTACTCGGACGACGATTAGCGGCGAGAGTGTTGAAATCGTGGATTGAAGATTTTGTAGATGAAGATACGGGTGAAGTAGTTTCTATTGAAAGGAACGAGGTGCTCATCGATCGCGAGACCGTTCTCGAAGATGATCACATTGAACTGATACTGGAATCCGGTGCCAAAACCATCATTCTTCACAAAGAAGATGTAAACGCAGCAGATTATGCCATTATTTACAACACGCTGCAAAAAGATACTTCCAACTCAGAGAAAGAAGCGGTAGAGTATATTTATCGCCAATTGCGTAATGCAGAGCCGCCGGATCTCGAAACGGCCCGGGGTGTCATTGACAAACTCTTTTTCTCTGAAAACCGATACGACCTCGGGGACGTAGGACGTTTCCGAATTAACCGGAAACTGGGTCTTAACATAGCAGATTCAGAGCGTACACTTACCAAAGAGGACATCATTTCGATCATCAAGTATCTGATCGAGCTGATCAACTCCAAAGCAGATATCGATGATATCGACCACCTTAGCAACCGACGTGTGAGAACAGTTGGTGAGCAGTTGTACAATCAGTTTTCTGTTGGTCTGGCGCGTATGGCCAGAACCATTCGTGAGCGTATGAACGTTCGCGACAACGAGGTTTTTACGCCGATCGACCTGATCAACGCCAAAACGCTTTCGTCTGTAATCAACTCGTTCTTCGGAACGAATCAGTTGTCACAGTTTATGGACCAGACGAATCCGCTGTCGGAAGTTACCCACAAAAGACGTATGTCGGCACTCGGACCAGGCGGTCTCTCCAGAGAGCGTGCCGGATTTGAGGTGCGTGACGTCCACTACACCCACTATGGTCGACTGTGTACCATCGAAACACCTGAAGGACCTAATATCGGTTTGATTTCATCCCTCTGTGTTTTCGCGAAAGTAAACCGTCTCGGATTCATCGAAACACCTTACCGTAAGGTTGAAGCTGGTAAAGTGAATCTTAAGGGCGACGTGATTTTCCTTAGTGCTGAAGAAGAAGACAACAATACCATAGCACAAGCCAACGCACAGATCGATGATAAGGGAGACTTCCTGACCGATCGGGTTAAAGCCCGATACGAAGGTGACTTCCCGGTTGTAGAACCTGCGGCACTTACCTTAATGGACGTTGCGCCGAATCAGATCGCATCCATTGCAGCATCGTTGATTCCATTCCTTGAGCACGATGATGCAAACCGCGCGCTGATGGGATCGAACATGATGCGACAGGCGGTTCCGTTGCTCAATCCTGAGGCTCCGATTGTTGGAACCGGTATTGAACATCTGGTAGCTCGTGATTCCCGGGTACTCAGTTATGCCGAAGGAGATGGAGTTGTGGAATATGTAGACGCGAATGAAATCCGAATTCGATATAAACGCGATGATGAAGAGCAACTGGTAAGCTTTGAAGATGATATCAAAACCTATCACCTCATCAAGCACCAGAAAACAAATCAGAGCACAACCATCAATCTGGTGCCAATTGTTAAAAAGGGCCAGAAGGTGATTAAAGGTGATGTGCTTTGCGAGGGTTATGCAACCAAACAGGGAGAACTGGCCATCGGCCGGAACCTCCAGGTGGCATTCATGCCCTGGAAAGGATACAATTTCGAGGATGCGATTGTCATTTCTGAGCGAATAGTCCGCGAAGACGTTTTTACATCGATCCACGTAGATGAATATGTACTCGAAGTGCGCGACACGAAACGCGGAATGGAAGAACTAACTGCTGACATACCAAACGTTAGTGAAGAAGCAACCAAGAACCTCGATGAATACGGAATGATCCGGATTGGTGCCGACGTTAAAGAAGGTGATATCCTGATCGGTAAAATCACGCCGAAAGGTGAAACTGATCCATCCCCTGAGGAGAAACTGCTGCGGGCTATTTTTGGAGATAAAGCCGGTGATGTCAAAGATGCGTCGCTAAAAGCACCTCCCTCATTGCGTGGAGTAGTGATTGAGAAGAAACTTTTCTCACGCGCTATGAAAGATCGTAAGAGCAAATCTCAGGATAAAGTAGACCTCGAAAAACTGGACAAGGCATTCGAGAAACTCAACGGTGAACTAAAGTCGGTACTGATCGATAAACTTCACAGGTTGGTTAATGGTAAAACATCACAGGGGGTTTTCAATAACTACAGCGATGAACTGATCAAAAAAGGTGTGAAGTTTACACAAAAAGCCCTGATGACCATCGATTATTCTTTGGTGAACCCCAGCGGCTGGACGACAGATGATCACACCAATGCGCTGATTAAGCGATTGATTCGCAACTATACGATCAAGTACAACGATATTCTTGGAGAACATCGCCGCGAACGATTCCAGATTACGGTGGGAGATGAACTTCCACAGGGAATCGTTCAACTGGCCAAAGTCTACATCGCCAAAAAGCGCAAGCTGAAAGTCGGTGATAAAATGGCTGGACGTCACGGAAACAAAGGTATTGTTGCCAAGATTGTTCGGGCAGAAGACATGCCTTATCTGGAAGATGGTGCTCCGGTCGACATTGTACTCAATCCACTTGGTGTACCTTCCCGTATGAACCTCGGACAGATTTATGAAACCGTACTGGGTTGGGCAGGTCAGAAGCTCGGGAAATCGTTTGCTACTCCAATTTTTGACGGAGCAGAGAATAGCGATATCGACAGATATACAGACGAAGCGGGCGTTCCAAGAGGAGGAACTACTTATCTATACGATGGTGGAACCGGCGAACGCTTTGATCAACCGGCAACGGTGGGTGTAATTTATATGCTCAAACTTGCCCACATGGTTGACGATAAAATGCACGCGCGTTCTATCGGACCATACTCGCTCATCACTCAGCAGCCGTTGGGAGGTAAAGCACAGTTTGGAGGCCAGAGATTTGGAGAGATGGAGGTATGGGCACTCGAAGCATTCGGTGCGTCTCATATCCTTCGCGAAATTCTCACCGTCAAATCCGATGATGTGATTGGACGTGCCAAAGCCTACGAGGCCATAGTGAAGGGTGAAAATATGCCTGAACCGGGAATTCCTGAATCGTTCAACGTACTGTTGCACGAATTGCGCGGACTCGGATTGAGCATTTCACTCGACTAGTTTACATTTAGTTAATCATTGTACCTTAATATATTTGAACAATGGCTTTGAGAAGAGATTATAAACAAACGGCAGCCGGATTTAACAGCATTACCATCAGCCTGGCTTCTCCCGAACAAATTCTGGAGAATTCACACGGTGAGGTGCTCAAACCCGAAACCATCAACTACCGCACATACAAACCAGAGCGCGACGGACTTTTCTGCGAACGGATTTTCGGACCTGTAAAGGATTTCGAATGCCACTGTGGAAAGTACAAGCGCATCCGTTACAAAGGTATTGTGTGTGACCGTTGTGGGGTTGAAGTAACCGAAAAGAAAGTCCGCCGTGAGCGCATGGGACACATTTCCCTCGTAGTTCCGGTTGCACACATCTGGTATTTCAAATCGTTGCCCAATAAAATAGGTTACCTGCTTGGGTTGCCCACCAAAAAGCTCGATCAGATAATATACTACGAGCGATACGTAGTGATCAATCCGGGAAATCAAAACAACTCAGAGGGCGAACCTCTTTTGCGTCTCGACTTCCTGACTGAAGAAGAATATCTGGACATCATAGAGAAAATTGGTAAAGAAAACCAGCATCTCGACGATGATGATCCGAACAAATTCGTTGCGAAAATGGGAGCGGAAGCCCTCTTCGATCTGTTGAAAGGTCTGGAGCTGGATTCACTTTCTTACGATCTGCGCCACAAAGCGGATATTGAAACTTCGCAACAGAGAAAGAATGAAGCACTGAAAAGACTTCAGGTGGTAGAAGCATTGCGCGACGCCAATACCCGCATCGAGAATCGTCCCGAATGGATGATTGTAAAAGTGGTGCCCGTTATTCCACCAGAACTGCGGCCATTGGTGCCATTGGATGGTGGTCGATTTGCAACTTCGGATTTGAACGATCTTTACCGTCGTGTGATCATTCGAAACAACCGTTTGAAGCGATTGATCGAGATTAAAGCTCCTGAGGTAATTCTTCGGAACGAGAAGCGTATGTTACAGGAATCTGTGGATTCGCTGTTCGATAATTCACGTAAATCCAGTGCGGTTAAAACAGAGTCCAACCGTCCGCTGAAATCTTTATCCGACAGCCTGAAAGGAAAACAAGGTCGGTTCCGTCAGAACTTACTTGGAAAACGTGTGGATTATTCGGGTCGTTCGGTAATCGTTGTCGGACCGGATCTGAAACTCCATGAATGTGGTATTCCAAAAGATATGGCCGCTGAGTTGTACAAGCCGTTCATCATCCGCAAGATGATTGAAAGAGGGATTGTGAAGACAGTGAAATCTGCCAAGAAAATTGTAGACCGTAAAGAACCTGTTGTTTGGGACATTCTTGAGAACGTATTGAAAGGACATCCTGTACTTCTGAACCGTGCACCAACATTGCACAGACTAGGTATTCAGGCCTTTCAG
>CAZJLZ010000015.1:0-2907 GCA_964546775.1 uncultured Cryomorphaceae bacterium
AACGTTTTGCAGCCTATCGGCACAAGTGGTATATCAACCCGCGTCTACCACTGTTTATGAGTTTATCGATGAGCTGGCCAATCTTCAATTGATTGAAATCAACAGCGCTGTTAAACCCTATTCGCGTCGTTGGATTGCACAGAAACTGGATGGCGTAAGCGATTCCCTTCGCCACGAACTCAACAACCGACAACTCCAGGAATTGGATTTTTACCTGTGTGATTTCGGAAAAGAATTGAACGTTGGCAAAGACTGGGACCGGCGTTGGGATTTGTTTTACCACAGTGATTCTGTTTTTTCGGTGACGCTGAATCCGCTCGGCGGAGGACATGCATGGTACAATGACAACGGACTCGTTTTTCAGCGCACCGTAGGAGGAGAGGCCTGGGCGACATTTGGTAAACACGTAGGCGCTTACGTTCGGTTGCGCGATAGCGGGGTCAATGAAATTTTCAGTGCGAACCATCATCTCACCCCGATGGAAGGCCAGAATTACAAATACAACCAGGGCGAATTGATCCAGGGGCAGCGCAGCGATTTCAGCGAATTGCGCGGAGGCATTCATTTCAGTTGGGATTGGGGTAGTGTAGGACTCGTGAAAGACCGTCCGCAGTGGGGAAACAGTTACCGCAACGCTAATATTTTTTCAGGCCGTGCGCCTTCGTTTGTTTATCTCGACCTGAAACTACATCCCGTTCCGTGGTTCGATTTCAATTACATCCATGGTTGGCTTGTTTCCGAGGAGCTGGACAGCGCGCGAACCTACCTCACTCCACACGGCCAACGAAAGGTTTTCATGAACAAAAATATTGCGGCCAATCTGTTTACCATTAAACCTTTTCGTCATCTTCACTTTTCTTTTGGAAACTCCATTATTTACAGCGAAACCGGTTTTCAGCCTCTGTATTATATCCCTTTTATGCTGTTTCGGGCGATGGACCATACCTACACCGGAACCGGCTCGAACGAGGTTGGACAGAATGCTCAGATCTTTTTCGACATCAGCGTCAGAAGTCTGCGAAAGGTGCATTTTTATGCGACGTGGTTCATCGATGAAATCAGCGTGAAGAACGTTTTCAATTCCGACCAGCACACCAATGTTTGGAGCATTAAGGCCGGGACAAAGTACAGCAACCTCTTGCCAAACCTCGACGTGACAGTGGAGTACACCCAAACGAATCCGTGGGCCTATCGGCACCAGATTGCCAGCACAACTTTCGAAAGCAATCAGTACAACCTTGGACATTACCTCGGAGAAAATTCACGGGAATTGTATGGAGAATTGACCTTGCGACCCATCCGACGATTAAAGGCCAGCTTTTTTGGCGTTTTTGCAAAAAAAGGACCACAACATGAATACGATATTGTACTGGGAAACGCGAATGTCACCGGTTTGCCATTTATGGAAACCACCGATTGGCGCTCGCTCGAACTCGGTCTGCGGCTCGATTATGAGATCATCCACGATGCGCGGGTGTATCTTGGCGCTGCGTGGCGCGATGTTTCCGGGAACGTAGAATATGCTCATCCAAATTTTCACGGTCAGACGTTGACGGTGCAGGGGGGTGTGTTTTTTGGGTTTTAATGTATCGAATTGAGAATTAAATGCTGGTTCGTAAATAGGTTACGGAGTGGGAAGTGATATTTGAATCTTTTATCGGAAAATTGACAAATTATGGCTTTAGAAGACTATTTATTCGACATAAAATACGAATCCGTACAAGAACTGGCAAAATCAAATCCAGAAGTAAATAACGTGCTAGTTGGGATTAAGACTGAAATGTATTTCACAACTGCGGACCCTGATCAAATGAAATTTCAGTTCATTTATCTTCGGTACAAAAGTAATTTCTGTGGACATCTCTTACAATTGAAATGGAAGCAAGACGAGTTTTATCCACTAATATTGGAATTCGTATATGTCATGGCGAGAAAATATGATCTTTTTAAGCCTATGGATATTTACAACGCATATCTTTATCATATTCGCACAATGCTAGAAACATCTCTTGGACATACTGTTACGCCTAGGGAAATCAATTATATGAACGAGAGATATCCAAATGGCACTTTGATTTCTCCCTTTGGGATTGAAACTATTCCATTCATGGATAACAAGGAATTTTACCGTCATTTATTAAATATAAAAGATTCATTACCATATGTGACAGAAGAAAAATATGTATACATAATGATGAATTCACGAACTGGTTATTTTAAAATCGGGAGGAGCAAAGATCCATTAAAGAGAGAAAAGACGTTGCAAAGTGAAGAACCAGATATAATGCTTTTACATCACTGGAAAGCTGAACCAGCACAGGAACGGGAGCTACATAAAAAATTT
This sequence comes from uncultured Cryomorphaceae bacterium, assembly GCA_964546775.1. Taxonomy (GTDB): domain Bacteria; phylum Bacteroidota; class Bacteroidia; order Flavobacteriales_D; family SKUL01; genus SKUL01. Next base: position 2,345 of record CAZJLZ010000015.1, read on the forward strand.
GTTTCCAAGAGGGTAAGGGGTGAATGGTTCAAGTTAACAATTGACGATCTATACCAACTCAAAGAGATAGCCAAATTTTAAACCTCAAATGAATCTGTCAATATTCTAAGCTTATGTCAGCGCGTGTTACATATTATTTAGGAGCCGGGGCGAGTTATAACAGTATCCCTACGGTGAAGGATATGTCGGTGCGGATGAAGGTGTTTTTTGAGATGTTAAAGTCAACTATGAGTGATGAAGAAAAATCAAACTCCGATGTCAAGAATAAAATTGGCGAATATGATAAATTACTCAGAGACATTGAACGGTATGGCACACCCGACACTTTGGCCCGAAACTTCTTTTTGACAAGCAAAATTCCAGAAATAAATAAAGAATTATACCGGCTAAAATGTCTGTTGTCTTGCTACATCATTTTTGAACAACTAGAAAAACCAGATATTACGGCTGATCAGATTATTGAAGTGCTGAAAAGAATTGATAACCAAAAAGAAGTGATTTCAGAAAGCGAACGGATAAAAACTGCAGAATCTCTATTGAACCCGTTGGATAGAAGATACACT
>CAZJLZ010000016.1:0-4508 GCA_964546775.1 uncultured Cryomorphaceae bacterium
ATGCCTGCCTGAAAGAATTGTTGTAGCCTCCGCGAATGTGTTTTTTGAAGAAGAGAATCTTGCGGAGTCTCCGTTGTTTGACGCGGTGTTGCAGAAACCATTTACCCAGGAAAGGTTGCTGAATATTCTGGTGGAAATCCTGGAAATAAAGCGTCATCTGGAAGTTCATTCTGTCAATGGAACATCATCGATCCGAGTTGATGAAAATTCCACGCTTGACCTTTCCGATTTGAAGAAATACACCATGGGTGATGCGGGTTTTCTGAAAGAATTGCTGAATAATTTGTACATCGAAAACGAGAAGGAACTTCAGATTTTGAAACTAAACCTGGATCAGAAGAACTGGTCAGGGGCTGCGGACAATATTCATAAACTCGTCAGCCGATTCGGACAAATAAAGGTTTCAGTTTCGGTTGACGCGAGAAAAATCGAGGGTCAGTTGCGAAATGGGAAATCTGAAATGGCCCCTCAGGTAGAGCAATTATTGTCCGAGTGGAAGCAATATAATCACCAGATTGAACAATTGCTCAGTGCCGAAGTATTCTGATGGGTTTCTGAATCTTTGAAGGGTTTTGGGTTTCAGAAAAAGGCTTTTGCCCACCCTTAAAATTGAGTTTGTATTTAGTAACTTCGTGCTTCCAAAAAATGGATATGGCAAAAATTCTGCTGGTAGAAGACGATGTTACGTTCGCAAAAACGCTTGAAGGCTTTCTGGTAAGACATGGACATAAAGCCACGGTAGCATCCGGAGTGAAGAGTGCACACGATCAATTGCAAAAGGTTTCATTTGATTTGTTGTTGCTCGACTACCGCCTTCCGGATGGCACGGGACTCGATGTTTTTACCCGTGCACGAGAGCTGGATCAGATGTGTCCAGCGATTTTTATGACGGCTTTCAACGATGTTTCTACTGCGGTGCGCACCATGAAAATGGGTGCTTTCAATTACATTACCAAACCGGTAAATCCAGAGGAGTTCTTGCTACAAGTCAACGAAGCACTGGAGGGGAAAAGCAAGCCTGTCGTAGAATCCGCGCCTCTGATTAAGGAGCATGTGGACAAGTATGTGGTAGGCGAAAGTTCAGCCGCTAAAAAACTGGAGCAGCACATTCAACTCGTAGCACCAACCGAAATGTCGGTTATTATCCAGGGCGAAAGCGGAACCGGAAAGGAATACGTGGCCCGTGCCATTCACGATAAAAGCAAGCGCTCAGGCCAACGATTTATGGCTGTAGATTGTGGAACGCTCACCAGTAATCTTGCTTCGAGCGAATTGTTCGGACACGTTAAGGGTTCCTTTACCGGCGCAATTTCAGATAAAAAAGGAGTTTTTGAATCGGCCAATGGGGGAACGATTTTTCTGGACGAAGTAGGAAATCTGAATTACCAGGTTCAGATGAAATTGTTGCGGGCTATTCAGGAGCGAACGATTCAGCGCGTTGGCGACAGCCGTGATATTCCGGTTGAAGTCCGCATTCTGTGTGCTACCAACGAAGATCTTCAGGCCAGGGTAGAAGAGGGAAAGTTCCGTGAGGATTTGTACCATCGGCTCAACGAATTTAAAATCATGGTTCCCCCCATCCGGTTACGGGAGGAAGACCTGGAGGCGTTTGCCTATTACTTTATGGCAGAATCGAATCAATATCTTTCCCGCAATGTGAAGGAATTTTCGCCCGAAATACTCGATATTTTCAAACGATACGACTGGCCCGGAAACTTGCGCGAAATGCGGAATGTCATTCGCCGTTCGGTATTGCTTACACAAGGCGATGTGATTGAGGAAGAAACCCTGCCGGATGATATGGTTATCGCGCTGCGCCACCAGAAGATCGCTCCTTCCAAACCGGGCACCGACCTGAAATCCATTCAGGAGAGAACAGAAAAAGAACTCATCACCAAAACACTGGGTGAGGTGAAGTACAACAAATCCAAAGCTGCCAAATTGCTGAATATTGACCGGAAAACCCTGTACAATAAGATGGCGATGTACGGGATTGAGTAGTTTTGGGCATGTCGATTTCCCCCGTTAAGAAATTTGAACTCACAGGTCACAGTACCGGCATTTACGCGGTTGGTCCGGGGAGAAGTCCGCATACGATTTTCACCGGCAGTGGCGACAATATCGTCGCAGAGTGGGATTTGTTGACACAAGCCGTGCTGCCGTTTGCGATCACACTGGAAAGCACTGTTTATTCTATCGCGAAATTATCCGAAAACATACTCGCGATTGGTCAGGGGCGTGGCGGAATCCACATTGTTGATTTGCAATCAAAAAAGGAACTGCGTCACCTTGCGGTTCATCGAAAAGCGGTGTTTGATCTGCACTTTCATGAGGGCAACAATCAGTTGCTCGCATTCAGCGCCGACGGATCGATCAGCATTTGGGACGCGAAAAATTTCGACTTGCTCCGTCACATTCCTGTAGGAGATTTGAAAATGCGTCGGGCGACTTTCAGCAGTGATGGAAAATGGCTCGTAACTGCTGGCAACGATGGGCGGTTGCGCGTATTCGACACCGAAATGTACAACGAGATACACACCTTCGATGCCCACGAAAAGAGCAGCAATGTTTCGGTTTTTACTTCTGACAACCGCTTTTTGATTTCGGGTGGTTGGGACGGCCACATTCGAAAATGGGAAGTGGAAAATGAGTACAAAATGCTGGCAGAAATTCCGGCGCACAATTATGCCATTTACGATATGGTCTTCAGTCCGGATGGGAAATTCCTGGCCACTGCCAGCCGTGACAAAACGGTAAAAATTTGGAATGCTGAAACCTTGAAACCGTTGGCGAGATTGGATGTTAAGGTTGGTGGTCACAGCCATTCTGTAAACGCGTTGCACTGGAATAAAACTACAGGATTGTTGGTGAGTGTAGGCGATGACCGGAAGGTGATTGGGTGGGAGGTGAAGATTGAGTTTTGATGCAAAATCCTTTTTCTTAATTTAGTTTCCTGATTTTAAATCAACTGGTTTTGACCCCGGTCAATAAAAAAAGAATTACAACGCTCTGTCGCAATTTGCGACGCAGACAAACGCCCGCGGAAAATGTGCTCTGGCAACTCGTTCGAAACCGGAAATTGAACGGTTATAAATTCCTGCGTCAATACGCGATCGAGTATGGCAATGACCACCGTGGAAACATTTTATTTTTCATTGCTGATTTCTATTGCCATGAAAAGAAGCTCGTGGTGGAGCTGGACGGAAAAATTCATGATTTTCAAAAAGAGTATGATGAGAATCGTACTGAAATTCTCAAAACACTCGGCCTCACCGTGCTTCGTATTCCGAATGAAAAAATGAATTACCCGGAGGCAGTGTTGGAAGAGATTTTGGCAGTGATCTCGCGGCTATGAATTTGTCCGCGTAACAATATCTTGAACTTAGTAATAAAATTTTTCGCGCACCCCTCTCTCGTGAGAGCGGGGCAGGGGGTGAGTCCCCCGATTTTTTAATAAAACCCAATTCCCACCACGAACCACTTACCCATATTTTTACTACTTTCGGTGGTTCAACTCTTTAGAACAATTTTTTAGAAGTGCCTGATACTAAAACCACCACCGACCCCATCCGTCTCGCGGCACAGCTCGTCAACAGCACCGACCGTCATATCTTCCTCACCGGAAAAGCCGGAACCGGAAAAACCACTTTTCTTCGCGACGTTGCCGAAGCCACCCACAAGAATTATGTGATTGTGGCGCCCACCGGAATCGCCGCACTGAACGCAAAAGGAGTGACCATCCACTCGCAGTTTCTGCTGCCGTTTGGTTCGTTTTTACCAACGACCGACCCGCAATTTGATAACAACGTGCAAAGTGCGTTTTATACACCGCGATCGCTGAGCTACAAACACCGTCTCGACGGACGACGGAAACAGGTGCTTCGAAGTATCGATCTCCTCATCATCGACGAGGTGAGTATGTTGCGTGCCGATATTCTCGACGCGATTGATTACAGACTGAAGTACGCCAAAGGCAATTTCAATCAGCCGTTTGGTGGTGTCCAGTTGCTCATGATTGGCGATCTGTATCAGTTGCCGCCGGTAGTAAAAGACCACGAATGGCCGCAACTCAGCCGATTCTACAACAGCATGTTCTTCTATGAATCCCAGTCGTTGTACAAAGCGGGATTCGCCTACGTGGAACTCGAAAAGGTTTTCCGCCAGACCGACAACACCTTTCTCAACCTGCTCAACAACCTGCGCAACAACCGCTGCACTCCATCCGATCTGCAACTGCTGAACAGCTATTATAAACCCGATGCCGAGCCCGAAGAAGGTGTTGTGACTCTCACCACGCACAACGCAAAAGCCGACAGAATGAACCGGCAGGCGCTCGACCGGTTGCCGGGCCGCACAAAATTTTACACACCCGAAATCGACGGTGAGTTTCCGGAGCATCTGCACCCGCTTCCCGAGAGCCTCGAACTGAAAGTCGGCGCTCAGGTGATGTTCATCCGCAACGATAACGAAAGCAAAGCCTACTTCAACGGAAAACTCGCTCAGGTGAC
>CAZJLZ010000017.1:0-5745 GCA_964546775.1 uncultured Cryomorphaceae bacterium
GCAACGCCATAAAGATACAGCTATTGAACACTTCTGTCCCGTCAAACAAACGGAAAATATTTAACGATCCGGTTTACGGTTTTATTACGATTCCAAACGATTTCATTGCAGATCTGATCGAGCACCCTTTCTTTCAGCGCCTGCGCAGAATCAAACAGCTCGGCCTATCACACCTCGTTTATCCGGGAGCGCTGCACACCCGATTTCACCACGCCATCGGAGCCATGCACCTGATGTCTACGGCAATCGAAGTCATAAAAACCAAAGGTCACGAGGTCACCCACGAAGAGGAAGAGGGTGTTCTTGCGGCCATTTTGCTGCACGATATTGGCCACGCACCTTTTTCCCACACGCTCGAGAATACGATTGTGGAAGACATCAACCACGAAGCGCTTTCGTTGATTTTTATGCAGGCCCTCAACCGCGAATTCAACGGCAGACTCGATCTCGCCATCCGGATTTTCAAGAACACATATCCAAAAAAGTTCCTGCACCAACTGGTTTCCGGGCAGTTGGACATGGACCGACTCGACTATCTGCGACGCGACAGTTTTTTCAGCGGCGTTTCCGAAGGTGTGGTCAGCAGCCAACGAATCATAAAAATGTTAAACATTGTCAACGACCAACTTGTGGTCGAGGAAAAAGGGATTTACTCTCTCGAGAAATTCATCGTTGCACGGCGGCTGATGTACTGGCAGGTCTACCTGCACAAAACCGTCATCTCGGCTGAATACCTGCTCATTAAAATCATGGAACGGGCGAAATTTCTCGCGAGAAATGGTAGCGATTTGTTTTGTTCTCCGAATCTGAGATTGTTTCTGTACCATCGTCAACCGAAGTCTTCATTCGAGGACAATCCGGAGATCCTGAAGGCTTTTGCCGGACTGGATGATTACGACATTTTTGGAGCCATTAAGGTCTGGAGCCAGCACGAAGACCGTGTTTTACAGGAATTGTGTACTCGACTGATCAACCGGAAACTCTTTAAGATTCAAATGCGCCGGACTCCTTTTACCGACGCCGAAGTGCAACCAATCGCCGAAAAGATCATCACGAAAATGAATCTGAAAAAAGAAGATCTGGAGTACTTTCTCGTACGCGACGACATCAGCAACCTGGCTTATGCGGCGAATGACGAACACATCAACATACTCATGAAAAACGGGGAGGTAACCGACATCGCCACAGCCTCTGACTCTCTGAACATCACGATGCTTTCAGAATCCGTCACAAAGTATTTTATCTGCTACCCCAAAGATGCTGTCTGAGGAAATGGCAGCTACCAAGGTCGAATGAGATAATTTTTATCTTTGGCGCATGGAATTCACAGCCCGGCAGATTGCCGAAATACTTGGTGGAGAAATCACTGGTAATCCTGACACGATTGTCAGCGGGCTTTCAAAAATTGAGGAAGGAGAGTCAAAGACACTGACTTTTCTGGCCAATCCCAAGTACGCGCCGTTCATTTATTCCACCAAAGCCTCCATCGTTATTGTCAACAAGGCGTTTAAACCAGAACAGAAATTACCGATTGACTGTACATTGATTAAAGTTGACAACGCCTACGAAAGTTTTGCAAAACTGCTGGAGGTGTATAATCAAATTCGCCACGGCCGCTCAGGAATCGAAGAAGGTAGTTTCATCCATCCCTCTGCTAAAATCGGTGAAAATGTGCTGGTGAGCGCAGGTGTTCATGTTGGGGAAAATGCCCGGATCGGAAACAACACTAAACTGTACGCCAACGCTGTTATCGGAACCAATACGGTAGTGGGCAATGATTGCCTTATCTTTCCCAATGTTGTCGTATATGCCGACTGCGCAATTGGAAATCAGTGCACGCTTCACGCAGGAGTTGTTATCGGAAGCGATGGATTCGGATTTGCTCCGAATCCCGAAAACAATTATCAGAAAGTGGCCCAGATCGGGAACGTCATTATCGGAGACGGAGTTGAAATCGGTTCCGGCACGACCATCGATCGCGCAACGCTCGGTTCGACAAGGATTGGTCGCGGAGTAAAACTCGACAACCTGATTCAGATCGCCCACAACGTGGAAATCGGAGAAAATACCGTGATTGCTGCTCAAACCGGAGTGGCGGGCTCCACCAAGATCGGCAAAAACTGTATGATTGGTGGTCAGGTGGGCATCGTTGGTCATATCAACATTGGGGATGACGTTAAAATCGCAGCGCAATCCGGAGTCGGTGCAGATTTAAAAAACGGTTCCATTGTTCAGGGCTCACCGGCTTTCGGCATCGGTGATTACAAAAGATCTTATGTTTCCTTTCGAAAACTGCCCGAAATGCAGCAGGAAATCAATCAACTTTCAATACAACTTGCTGAATTAAAACGACTCATCAATCAATGACGCATAAACAGCGAACGATTCAACGCACAATTCAATTGAAAGGCGTGGGACTCCACACTGGTCAACCAGTAAACATTACAGTAGAACCTGCCGGTGACAATCATGGATATGTATTTCAGCGCACAGACATCGAAGGCCAACCTCTGATCAAAGCTGATGTGGATAACGTTGTAAGCACCCAACGTGGGACCACTATAGAAGTCAACGGGGCAAGGGTTTATACCACTGAACACATTCTGGCAGCATTGTACGGATGTGAAGTGGACAATGCCCTCATTAAGCTGGATGGACCGGAAGTTCCGATTATGGACGGCAGTGCGAGATTGTTTGTAGAAGCCATTGAAAATGCAGGATACGAAGATCAATCCGCAGAACGCAATTATTTTGAACTGAAAGAAAATCTCTATTACGAGGACGAAGAAGGCTATGTAGAAATGCTGGCTGTTCCAACGCCTGGAAAAGAATTCAGGCTTACGGTGATGGTGGATTACAATTCACCGGTTCTGGGAACACAGCACGCTTCAATGTATGAAATCGCTGATTTTAAATCGGAAATTGCCCAATGCAGAACATTTGTTTTCCTTCGAGAACTCGAAGCGCTGGCCAAAGCCGGATTGATCAAAGGTGGTGATCTGGACAATGCGATTGTACTGGTTGGGCAACCCGTTTCAGAGGAGAAACTGCGAGAGCTGGCCAAATTGCTCGGAAAAGAAGACCGCAAAATCAAGGTAGAAGGAATCGGGGTTTTGAATACTACCAAACTCCAGTTTGAAAACGAACCGGCGCGCCACAAGCTGCTCGATATCGTCGGAGACCTTGCTTTAATTGGACGGCCATTGCGCGGTCATATTCTGGCGGCTCGTCCGGGACACGCGGGCAATGTAGCTTTCGGAAAGATGATCAAGGAAAAGATTAAGGCCGAAAGAAATGCTCAGGTTGATTTTGACCTTACAAAAGATCCGATCTACAACATCAACGACATCAGCAAAATTCTTCCGCACAGATATCCGTTTCTGTTGGTGGACAAAATCACCGAAATGTCCGAAAACAGAATTGTAGGGGTAAAAAATGTGACATTTAACGAGCCATTTTTCCAGGGACACTTCCCCGACAACCCGGTGATGCCTGGCGTTCTGCAAATTGAAGCGATGGCTCAGGTTGGCGGCATTTTTGCATTGAGCACTGTTGAAAATCCTGAAAAATATTCTACTTATTTCCTGCGCATCGACCGCGTGAGATTTAAAAGAAAAGTTATTCCGGGTGATACCGTGGTATTTCAACTTGAGCTCACCTCGCCGATACGGCGCGGAATTGTACAAATGAAAGGGACGGCTTATGTAAACGGCCATGTAGTATCTGAAGGTGAAATGATGGCTCAAATTGTAAAAGAAACCGAATGATCAGTCCCAAATCAGACATCCATCCAGACGCCAGAATCGGTGAAAACGTATCGATTGGAGCGTTTACATCTGTTTCTGCTGACGTTGAAATTGGCGACAACACGGTCATCATGCCGAATGTCACAATTCTGGATGGCGCACGCATCGGAAAGAACTGTACTATTTTCCCCGGATCGGTTATTTCCGCCATTCCTCAGGATTTGAAATTTGCCGGTGAAGTCACTACTGCGGAAATCGGAGACAATACGACCATTCGGGAATTTGTAACGATCAACCGTGGAACCGTAGACCGCACCAAAACTACAGTTGGTAGTAACTGCCTGCTGATGGCGTATGTACACATTGCGCACGATGCAGCGGTCGGAAATGGTTGTATTCTGGCCAATGCCGCTACCATTGCAGGCCACGTTACCATAGAAGATTTTGTAGTCATTGAGGGCGTTGTGGCCATTCAGCAATTTATTCGCATCGGTCAATACGCCTTTATTGCCGGAGGATCGCTTGTTCGGAAAAACGTACCACCTTATGTGAAAGCAGCCCGCGAACCACTCAGTTATTCGGGCATCAACAGCGTTGGTCTGAGGAGACGCGGCATGAACGATGCTACCATTTCCGCCATCGAAGATGTGTACCGCATTCTCTACGTCAAAAACAGCAACCTCAGCACCGGAGTAAAAGCTGCTCAGGCCGAACTGGCGGACAGTCCGGAGAAAAAAAATATTCTCGACTTCATCAACAGCTCTGAAAAAGGAGTTATCCGGGGTCCGGGAACCAATTGATATAATCTGGCAGAATCGCATTTGCCACTCAAAAGTTCAGAAAAGGAATCAGTCAGAAGCATGACCATCGAACTGGAGAACATCGGTAAACGATTCAACAACGAGTGGATATTCAGAAATGTTGAGCTCCGGCTGGAAACAGGATCTCGAACCGGAATTGTTGGACCCAATGGTTCCGGGAAATCTACGTTGCTTCAGTGTATATCCGGTTTTCTAACTTCCTCTGAAGGAACGCTCCGCTACCAAGCCAGGAACTCCGATCCAATTGAGATCGAAAAAGTGCATCGGCAGACTTCCATCGCAGCGCCCTATTTGTACCAGGATGAATGGCTGACTTTTCGGGAGGCCGTGGAAATACAAACCCAGTTCAAACCTCTGAAGGAAAATGTTACGGTCGATGACGTGATTGACAAGAGCGGGTTAAATGCGTCGCAAAACAAATACCTGCGGCAGTTTTCTTCAGGAATGAAGCAACGGGTACGGTTGATTTTGGCCATACTGGCAGATACAGAACTGTTGTTGCTCGACGAGCCGCTTTCCAACCTGGATGAGGCCGGAGCACAGTGGTTTAAACAGCTGATGGAGCAGGAATGCACCGGTCGGACTGTAGTTATTTGTTCCAATCATCACGCAACCGAACTGGCCAGCACCAACCATCTCTTGGACATCGCGCAGTTCAAACCCAATGGTTAACTTTATCAAATTAATCCAATCATTTTATAATGGCAACAACAGCGGACATCAAGAACGGATTGTGCATTAAGTACAACCACGACTTATTTCAAATCATCGAATTTCAGCACGTTAAACCAGGTAAGGGACCTGCTTTTGTAAGAACTAAGATGAGAAGCCTTACCACCGGAAAAGTGCTCGATAACACGTTTTCTGCAGGTCATAAAATTGACACAGTTCGTATTGAGCGCCGCGAACATCAGTTTTTGTACAAGGATGAATCCGGTTATCACTTTATGAATCTCGAAAATTACGAGCAGCTTTCCATTCCTGAAAACCTCATTGATAATCCACAGTTTCTGCAAAACGAAATGATCTGTGAGCTGCTGTTCAACGCAGAGGAAGAAACCGTTCTGACATGCGAATTACCACCCTTTGTTGAATTGGAGGTGACCTACACAGAACCCGGAATCAAGGGTGATACTGCTACCAACACGCTCAAACCCGCCACGGTAGAAACCGGCGCT
>CAZJLZ010000018.1:0-3425 GCA_964546775.1 uncultured Cryomorphaceae bacterium
GATTTCTTCCATCAGATTGAAGATATCAGACTCCATTTCAGCTAGCCCGCGCCGTAATAAAAACTCGTAGGTATGTATCCGTAACTGCGCAGCCAGGTCTGCCCGAGTCTGTTCCAGACTGGCGACACTAGCTTCTACACCAGCCTGCGCCGAACCAATTCGCGCACTTCGGAGAAATGGATTTTCTAAAGATTGGCTAACCGTTACTTGCCGCTGCATGGAAGAAGGTCCGGTGTCTATTTCTGGCAATCTTGGCCTATCTGGTCCTGCCATAAACGTGACCACAGGATTTGGAAATGCTGCCGCGCTCACCACATCCGCTTCAGCAATATCAACTTGTGAACGTGCGGCTTGGAGCAAACCATTGGCCTGCAAACCAATACGCTGAATTTGTTCTACAGTGAAATTAATGCCAACTGCTTCGGCGAAGCAGCGTGTCCCAGCACTTAGAATCAGACACAGCATGAGGCTCTGAAGAGAAATTTTCCACATTGAAATTAGGGGATGATTCTTAATTTGATTTTCTTTGAATACGATTTATGCGAGTGCTAGTGCCATCATAGCACACAAAGGTAGCTTCCTGAAATTTCCCGGAATGACAGATTCGAGGATGAGCTGCAACACTTTGAAGTGGCCCCGGAAAGCTGGACACCTGAATGGCTATGTTAAGGAGTTATTTTCTGTATGATTTTTTTATAAATCAAAGGGTACAGAAAATGAGCAAGAAACACAGAAATCATTCACCGGAATTTAAATCAAAAGTTGCATTGGCTGCGATCAAGGGCGATCAGTCGCTGACTGAACTCTCTCAGCAATAGGGCATCCACAGCAATCTGATCGTGAAATGGAAGAAACAGCTGATTGAACAAAGCAGCGAAGTATTTGCATCGGGTAAGGGATTGGCACCAGATAGAGAATCAGAAATTCAGCCTTTGCAAGCGAAGATTGGTCAATTGACTATGGAGAATGATTTTTTGTCCAAAGCGCTCGGTCGCTAGACCAGGCGCGGAGAAAAGACATGATTCAGAAGACACATCAGTTACCCAGAACGCGCCGCTGCGAATTATTGGATATACCGAGATCGAGCAGTTACTATCAACCACAACCGGTATCTGAAGAAGACCAGGCGCTGATGCGATTGATTGATAGAATTCATCTGGAGAAACCGTATCTTAGCTCTCGGCGTATTGTCGATGCGCTCGAAGAAGCGATTTTCCGTTACGGGCAATGGACGATGCTCGCCAACCAGCGTAGGATCAGGGCAGAAGATCAACTTGTAGCCAAATCAAAAACTGCATTATCACCATGGCACGGATCAAGGTACGTTTTTACCATACATTGAATTATTTCATTTTGGCAGCGCTGAATAATCAGGAAATTATTCAAAACTCCGACCGAAAAACTTCTGTCAAAGATTTGATCGAGTCCTTCAACGTTCCGCATACCGAAGTTGAACTGATTCTGGTTAATGGAACAGCTGTTGATTTCAGCTATATTGTGCAGCATGGGGACTTAATTCAGGTTTATCCAGCCCTGATGAATCCCGGCAGTCGGCCATTACCGCTACTTCGTCCGGAACCCCCACAAACACCTGCCTTTATTGTGGATACCAATCTTGGGAAACTCGCGCGCTATTTGCGGCTGCTCGGTTTTGATTGTTTGTATCGCAATGATTACGAGGATGGAGTCATCGCACAGACCGCCAGCGAACAACAACGCACGGTACTTACTCGTGACCGTGCTTTATTGCAACGCAGAATCATTATCCACGGCTATTTTGTTCGGTCGGACATGCCCAAAATCCAGGTCAAGGAGGTTCTGAAACGATTTGATTTATCCCAGAAAATTAAGCCGCTTACACGCTGCACAAGTTGTAACGGAAAATTAGTGGCAATCAACAAGCAGGCAATTGAACATCGCCTGGAGCCATTGACAAAAAAATATTACAACCAGTTTCTGATCTGTCCGGAATGTGATCAAATCTACTGGGAAGGAAGCCATTGTGCGCGAATTAACGACTTAATCGACGCGTTCACCGAGAAAAGCAAAAAGCCTGTTTCGCCCTGAGTCTTTTCAACGTTTTGGGTCTGGGCTTTTTAGGGATTGTTTGGGAACCCTGTATGCGAGGGTCACACGCACCGCTTTTTTCCATGTATTTGTATTAAGTTGAAGTGGCTAGCCTGAAACAAGAATTTCCAAACAGCTTCTAAGATATTGCGTGGGGTGATTACAGATTTGCTTCAAAGCCATGATCATTCGCAGCACCAACCTCTGCCATTTAAATGTGTCGGATTCGCCATTATTGAAAATAACTGTTTCCGCATTACCCAGATAACGATTCATGAATCCCGCAGCGGTCATATTTGAGCCAATTCGTTCTGGACATCACCCACCAGACTGGCAAGCACGTGATTAATTTTGTCAAAATCACCTTTCAGGTCGGGCAGTTCTTCGGAGGGTACTGTTTCCGCGGCGGCAATACCCAGATCAAGGTTGATGTACGCATTCATACCCATTAGTAAGTGCTGCAGTACGATAGGCCACCAACGCTCGGTTTCGTCAAAGGCACGTACCCATGAACGGGGGTGGGTTGGCGTTTAATTTATCGGATACAGATAACAGGCATGGATATAAAGCGATTGATAGAGATTACACCCAAGCACCCCATGCGCGGTCCGTCATTAAAAAAGCTCTCTTCGATTCCATTTTTAACCTGAATAGCGATTTTTCGATAGATTGCCGCAAAATAACCTATGCGCGAATTACTTTGCTTGGACCATTGAGCAATCGCTGTTAATTGGCGAATGACATCATTGATTGTACTTGCGGGTGTTGAAATTGAAATAGGAAAACTTGTATCAGGCATATCCAGTCCTCTTCGCTTACAGCCGATAATTGTTCGAAGTATCGACCATCTGGTTACCGTGGATAACCATGCTACTTACATGGCAGAATCTAGCCGATTTTTCTACCGGAGGCTGTACAATCGGATCGATACCGCCCGAACCTGATTTGGTTTCATAGTTCGCGCAGGATGGGCTGGGTTTGTGCAGCCTATCAGTCGCGACTGATGCGCTTCCCCTCGCCCGGCACCTTTCGCGAATTCAAACGCGAATTTCCCCAAATATTGGGTCCCATTATTCTTCCTTGGCGCGGTGATACCCGACCACCACTTCCACCTCATTTTTCGACCCCAAAATTACCGGTACGCGCTGGTGCAGGTTTTCCGGGGCCATATCCAGGATACGCTCGTAGCCAGTCGATGACATGCCTCCCGCTTGCTCAACAATGAAGCTCATGGGGTTAGCTTCGTACAGCAAGCGCAATTTTCCAGCTTTGCTGGCATCCCGGGTGTCACGTGGGTACATGAAAATACCACCACGGGTGAGAATACGGTGTACTTCCGCCACCATGGAGGCGATCCA
>CAZJLZ010000019.1:0-5908 GCA_964546775.1 uncultured Cryomorphaceae bacterium
CACGAATACGGTAAAATCGCGGAACACATGTACCAGTTCACCGGTTTTTACAGCCAGTCGCGTACCCTGCGCAGCTATCCCGACAGCGTTGCGGCGCATGTCCTCGGATACGTGAGCGAAGTGAATCAGAGAAATATTGAACAGGACAAATACTACCGCTCCGGCGATTACATCGGTGCAAACGGCGTAGAGAGTATTTACGAAAAAGCCCTGCGGGGCAAACGCGGTTCGCGACTGGTGGTGGTGGATGTTCACAACCGGGTTCAGGGAAGTTATCAGAACGGGCTGTACGATACCCTTGCGTTTTCCGGGAAGGATCTGGTGTCATCGCTCGATCTTGAATTGCAGAAGTACGGCGAACAACTGATGAATCACAAAAGAGGCAGTATCGTTGCCATCGAACCTTCAACAGGGGAAATACTTTGTATGGTTTCGAATCCGAAATACGACCCCAACCTGCTCGTAGGCCGGGTGCGCTCCGCCAACTATCAGAGACTCGCCAACGACACGCTCAAACCTTTGTTCAATCGCGCGGTAATGGCACAATATCCTCCAGGGTCTACCTTTAAACTAATCAATGCTCTGATCGGTCTGCAGGAACGAACCATCACTACGCATTCGCACTTCACCTGCAACATGGGCTATTATTTTGGAAGCAGACGCCTCGGTTGTCACGATCACCGTTCATATACCGGATTTTACTATTCGATAGAAACCTCGTGTAACGCGTACTACTGCCATGTTTTTAAAGGAATCATCGATAAATACCCCAACGCTGAAGCCGGTTATCAGAATTGGAGAAACCACGTAGCGACCTTTGGACTGGGGAGTAAACTCGGCATTGACATGACCAGCGAAGTAACCGGTTTTGTGCCTCCAAGCACATACTACGACAAGTATTACGGTCAGAACCGGTGGAAACCACATACGATCATCTCGCTGGCCATTGGTCAGGGCGAGTTGGGCGTTACCCCACTGCAAATGGCCAACATGACGGCCACCATAGCCAACCGGGGTTGGTATTATACTCCGCATGTGGTTAAATCCATCGACAACCAGCCGATCACCGATTCTACCTACACTCAAAAGCATTATACCAGTATCGACCCCGCATGGTACGAAGAAGTGATAGAGGGAATGTACCGCGTAATTGAACATGGAACCGGAAGAGGTGCGAAATACGGCGACATTGAAATGTGCGGAAAAACAGGAACAGCACAAAATCCGCACGGAAAAGACCACTCGATCTTTATCGCTTTCGCACCGAAAGACAACCCCCGGATTGCGGTTGCCGTGACGGTAGAGAATGTCGGATTCGGAAGCACCTGGGCTGCGCCCATCACCAGTCTGATCATTGAGAAATTCCTCACCGACTCGGTTTCAAGGCCCGAGGTAGAAAAACGCATGATAGAAGCCGATTTACTGAAGAACCCATAATGCGCGCACAGAAAAATATATGGTCGGATGTGGATTGGGTAGCTGTGGCACTGTACCTCCTGCTCGTTACCATTGGTTGGGTAAACATTTATGCGGCCAGTTATACACCAGAACACTCCAGCATTTTTGATACTTCTCAGGAGTACGGCAAACAATTCATCTGGATTTGCACCGCGGTGGTGCTGGGAATGACCATCATGCTCATTGAAGGGGATTTTTTCAGAAAGACATCTTTTCTGCTCTACGGCGTGGTGGTATTGTTGCTGGTGGCAGTACTGATTTTCGGAAAAGAGGTAAACGGTGCCAAAGCCTGGTTCGGCTTCGGATCATTCGGAATCCAGCCATCAGAATTTTCGAAATTTGCGATTTCGCTGGCTATTGCTGCGTTTCTCGGTAAAACAAACCGAAAATTTCAGACCATTCAAACCAAGTTCATTGTAGCTGGTCTCATTGCACTACCGGCTATGCTCATTCTGCTGCAACCCGACACCGGAACTGTTCTGGTCTATTCCGCTTTTGTGCTCGTGTTGTATCGCGAAGGATTATCGGGAAACATACTGCTTTTCGCGACCATCGCAGCGGCACTTTCAGTACTTGCATTGTTGTTCAAGGAAACGACCATATTGATTCCTTTCACCGCTGAAGAAATAACAGGGCAATATGTATTGATGGGACTGATCATAATAATCGGTCTGCTTGCGGTAATGATTGTCAGGAAATTTGTCCTGCCGCGATTCAGAAAAAAGGCTTATTGGTTTCTGGCTACGGCTTGTCTTGGTAGTATTTTGCTCATCGGTTCATTGGATTATGTTGTGGACAATGTGTTGGAACCACATCAGAGTACACGGATCAAGATTCTGCTCGGATTGACTGAAGATCCCCTTGGTGCGGGATACAATGTAAACCAAAGCAAAACCGCCATTGGCTCGGGTGGTTTTTCGGGCAAAGGATTTCTGAACGGAACATTGACCAAATACAAATACGTTCCGATGCAAAGCACAGATTTCATCTTTTGTACCATTGGCGAAGAATGGGGCTTTCTGGGAACATCTGCCGTGGTGATAATTTTCGTTGTGTTGATTCTGCGGCTTATTTTCCTTGCCGAGCGACAGCGCTCAAAATTTACCCGTATCTACGGCTATTGCGCGGCCAGCATCCTGTTCATTCACCTGCTCATCAACATCGGAATGGCCATTGGTCTGGCACCTGTGGTGGGCATTCCGCTGCCATTGATCAGCTATGGAGGATCATCGCTCTGGGGTTTCACCATCTTGCTATTCATTTTCCTGAAGCTGGATTCCGAACGCCTGTACGCACTCGGAAATTAAGATGAACCTTTTAAACCATAAAAAAAGACCGCTGAATAAGCGGTCTTTCTGATTTTTAGCGAGACAATCACTGCTAATAGAACTTGGATCGTTCGTCTTTTACGTCGGCCTTTTCTTTGAGTGCTTCGTATGCTGCACCCGGTGCACGTGAACTCAGTCGTGAGGCAATCGATTGCCGTTCGGAGCTGTATTCTTCCACCTGCATTGGTTCTACAATGTTTTCTACCTGTACCACGTATACGCCATGGCTGCCTTTCAACGGAAGCGACATCTGACCGCTTTCCAGCGTAAGTGCCTTAGCAACCACTACAGGCTCCTGAGAACCTTGTAATGATGGACTTGCGAATGAAACCGCATTGGCCGAATTCACTTTAATCGCGAGCGCGTCGGCCAAATCCTGAAGACTGGATTGTCCTTCCATTTGGGCCTGGAGTTTCTCGGCCTTGAGATCACGAATTACTTCTTCTTCTACAATATCACGGACATCTTCGAATGGTGCGGTACCTTCTTCCTTCACGTCCTTGACAACCGCTACGATGATGTTGTTGTCGATCTCAATCGGCTCAGAAACGTCACCTTTCTCAGCACTAAAAGCCCATCGAATCAACTCTGTCGGCTTTTGAATGTCTCCGATCGCTCCGGTTGATCGTGTGATATTCTCAGCCGATTTTACTTCATAGCCACTTTCCGCTGCACCTTCAGCAAATAAATCTGCTTTGTCGTAGTTCAGTGAAAATGCATTGGCCTCCTGATAGATTTGTTCAAAAGATTCGGAAGACGGTTCGATATTACGCGCCAGTTTTATGATTCTGCGCTGCGGTTCTTTTCGTTGGTCAAGAACTTCCACAATATGGAAACCAAACTGTGTTTCGGCAATGGTTATGGCTCCTACTTTTTCGTCAAAAGATGCGGCGGTAAACTCCGGAACCATTCGCTCGCGGTTAAACCATTCATACACTCCGCCATTCTGAATAGATCCCGGATCATCGGAGAACTGAATAACCATTTGATCAAAATTGTTCTGGCTCTTGACCACCCGAAGCAAACTGTCAGCTCGGGCTTTTACTACATCTATATCCTTACCTTCTGTCGAAAGGAGAATGTGGCGAACCCTTGCCTGCTCCTCATCGGTTTTATCCAGGGTTTTCGCGATCACATAACTGTTGCCTTCCTGAAAGGGACCAACAACATTTCCGGAATCTGCAGACATAATCATTTCATCTATCTCTTCGCTTTGAGCAGTGCCGGGCTTGTAAACCGTCACGGAATAAATCCGGCTATCGCTGTTGTTGACAACAAAAACTGAATCTCGGGTTGTATTCTCAAAATCCGTTATCATTTCCTCCAGATACTTCTGAATGGCTGCTGTATCCTCGGCGGTTGGAGAGACGTCATAAGCCACATAATCAAAGCTTCTGGACTCATCCTGCTGAAAGCGTTTTTCACTCTGTATCTCACTATAATACGACTGCAAATCGCTTTCAGAATAGGACACTGTTGAATCGGGAATGGCCGAATATGGCTGAACTACAAACTGGATATTCGCTTTGCGGTTCTGACCAAAATACTCCTGTTTTGCATCGAGATGATTGGCCACCAGACCTTTCTTGATCATATTGTTGTACTTGTCGTACATGCGCTGATTTACAATCCTGTCGCGTTGCAATTCCCAGTAAGTGCGGTATTGAGGTGTAGTTCTTACAAAATCGAGGTATTGACGAACCAGTTCTTTGTCAAACTGTCCTGTTTCCTGATTCTGAAAAGTTGGATCATTGCGAAACTCGGGCAGCATGTTTTCTCCCAAAGTAAGATCGTCAAACTCCTGAGGAGTGACTACCACCCCTGCTTCCTGAAGCTGCGGCAACATCACCATTTCGCGAACCATGTTGTTCCAAACCGTGTTGCGAATGGATTCGGTCATTTCTGCAGAGGTAGGCTGCCCAATGCTGTTGCGACTTTCCAACTCCTTTTGAACGCGTTGCTCGTAAGCCATCCGATCGATTGAACTTCCGTGAATTTCACCAACGTATTGCTCCTGAACACCACCACCGGCAGAGAACATATCACTCAACACGAAAGCCACCATTGCTCCTCCGATCACTATGAGAAGCAGTCCGGAATTTTGCCTTATTTTACCTATTGCGGCCATTTATCCTTTGTTTTTTAAGGGTGCGAATATACAACAGTATATCTACTTAAAAAAGGCGCTATTGCGGATTTATCTTCAGCATCACTTCTTCGATGCGCGTACCGGTAACTTTAAGGATCACAATCTGGAACTGCTGAATCTGAAACCGGCTGTTGGGTTTGGGGATGTCTTCGGTATGATGTATGACAAAACCGGCCAGGGTATCGTATTCTCCAATTTCCGGAATTCCCAGGTCGTATTTATGATTCACGTAATCTACTTCGAGTCGTGCAGAGAATCTGTATTCGTTTTTCGAAACTTCTTCTTCGATAAGTATTTCGTGATCGTGCTCGTCTTCTATTTCTCCGAAAATTTCTTCAACAATGTCCTCCATCGTAATAATGCCCGATGTTCCTCCGTGCTCATCAACGACCACTGCAAGGCCTTTGCGCTGTTTAATAAATAGCTCGAGCACTTCCTGGGCAGTCATGGTTTCGGGAACGATGGCCACCGGGAGTAAAATCGTTTTTATGGATTCGGGTTTTCGAAACAGCTCATTACAGTGCACATAGCCGATAATATTATCAATAGATTTTCTGAAAATAAGCACCTTGCTGTATCCGGTTTCTATAAATGTCTGCCGCAATTTTTCAATTGAATCATTTACTTCGAGCGCTTCAATTTCGGGCCGCGGAATCATACAGTCTCTCGCTTTAATTTTATTGAAATGCAGCGCGTTCTGCAGTATTTCAAGCTCGTGATCTACCTGTTGAGTATGACTGTCTTTTCGGGCAAGGCCCCGCACGTATTCATCAAGATCCACTCTACCAAAAACGATTTCCTCACGCGGAATTTTTATCCGCATGACCCTCAGAAAAACTTCGGAAGTGTATGTAAATATCACCGAAGGAAGGTATAGGACTAAATAATATAATATGAACAGCGGAAATGCGAAAAAGAGCAGGATCTTGTTGGGGTTGAGCCGAAACAAGGCTTTTGGCAGAAACTCTCCGGT
>CAZJLZ010000020.1:0-2689 GCA_964546775.1 uncultured Cryomorphaceae bacterium
ATCCGAAAGCCCAACACTCTCCCCAAATGTCTTCGTTCACCAAAGCGTTGAAATTGTTGATGAGTTGTGTTCCGGGTAATAATTCAGTAGCATTGGCGCACAAATCGTTCACAACGTTGTATATACACGAGCCGTCGCTGACAGTTGCGTTCGGATTGAAATTGATTGCACTCGGGTCAGTACACCCATATATTTCAACGCTACCTGAGCAGTAGTCGATCTGGAAAAAAATGTCAATTAAATTTGGAAGTGTGTCGGCATACACGGTCAACATTTCTGTTTCATTCTGACAGTTCGGGTAAATGACCTCGAAGTGTGTCCATTCCGAAGACGGAAGATCAACCCAGTTGGCGTTGTCGTTGGTGATGGTTCCGTCTGGATTGACCGTGAGCTGAACAGTAACGGGTGGAGCTGAATAGACCAAAACGGGAATATCAAAGGTAGTGCCCGGTGCATTGTCCATGTATCCGAATAAATAGAAGCCGTTTTGGGAAAAAGCTGCAAAATTGAGCAGAATTGCAGACAGGACGAGTGTAAGTGATTTCATGTTATTTGGTTTGATAATGGTTGCTGGTTTGAGTACTTGACTGGCTATGGTGTCGAATAGTTGTATTTGATGACTATAAATTTTGAAGATTGTGTAATTTTCAGTCATCAAACAATCTTCTTCACACCGTGAAAGACAACCACATCAACTACCTCGAATTAAAGGCGAAAGACCTGAAGGTTATAAAGAAGTTCTATTCGAAAACTTTTGGCTGGACTTTCACCGATTACGGTCCAACCTACACTTCCTTTTCAGAAAGCGGATTGGATGGAGGATTTGAACAGAGCAACGACAAAGTTGTCAACGGTGTATTGGTGGTGTTGTATCACAGTGATCTCGCCAAGATCATGAAAAAAATTACCGAATCGGGCGGTACGATTTCCAAAGACATCTTCACATTTCCCGGCGGGCGGCGATTCCACTTCCTTGACCCTGCGGGGAATGAATTGGCCATTTGGACTGATCAATAGGAAGTAAAAAAGCAAAGTTCCACTGTATTATTGCGGATCAATGCCCCAGGTACTAATTACTACTTTTTGGGGATTTCAATACGGCCTGTACAGTCTTAGATTTGGATTCAAAACCCAACCAAATGAAGACATCTATCATCTCAATATGGCTCGTACTGGCTATTACTACAAGCCAATTTACATTCAGTCAAACCTGGCAATCGACCTTCGATAACAATGCAGATTTTTTACGGTACGCAACCGATGACGAAAAATATATCATTGGTACCACCAAAAAGGATGTGTGCGTTCTGGACGGTAAAACAGGACAGAAAATATGGGGCAACGACTTCAATACCATAGCCGAGGTAAAAACCTGCGAGAGTCAATATTTTCTTGAAGATGCCGGTGTACTTTTTCTTTCGGACAAAAGAATGGGCAAAGACAATATTTTTTGTCTCGATATTTCAGATGGCAAGTTGCTGTGGAAGACTGATCAGTATGAAGGCGTTCGTATTTCTTCAATCGTTTATTTTGCTCCCTTAAATGCCTTTGCAATAGTAACTGCCACAGGATTGGTTGCTTTAGATGCCCGCACCGGGGAAAGAATGTGGGAACAGAAGCGGTTTATCGGCTCACTTGCTTTGTGGGAGTATTTATCAGATTCGAATGAATTGGTGCTCATGAATTACAAAAGTGGCTGGGGGGCGCTTTTCACAGGTTTCCAGAATCAGCTTATGAAATTGAACGCCTCTACCGGAGAGGTGTTGTGGGAAACACAATATTTTGGAGCAATTCCGGTGAAATATATTTCGGGTGAAATTATCGCTGAAATGAAGGTCGAGAACGACCGGATTTTCTGCTTCGTCAATGGCATGCAGGTTTTTGACCTTGCATCCGGAGAAAAGATCTGGAAAGCCGAAATGGATATGTACGATCATAAAATTGGATTGGGGTCTGACAATTTTATTTATGGAGGAGTAGCAGAACCACTCATTGCCGGTGATTTTGTGTACCTCGTAATCTTCAAACATGCATCAAAAAAGGTCGATCTGGAGAAAAGAAAACTTTCTGACGGCACCGTTTTATGGACCACAAGAGTTGAAGCAAACCCCGATGCCGTTCCCATGATCGCAGAAGCAGATGGAAAAGTTTTATTACAGCTGGGTGGAAGAGTAAATATGCAGGGAAGAGATAATGAAGGAAGAAGCTTTAATAAATACAAATGGGTTGCTCCTTTCAAAGTCGAGGCATATGATGCAAATAGCGGACAACTGGTGTGGGAAAGTGACAAATTAAAAGACAGGATAACAAATCTTATGGTTCAGAATAGTACGGTATATGTAGCAGATAAAAATTCTATCTATGCTTTGAATGTCAGTGATGGGACAACTATTTCAGAAGCTGGGTTGGAATCCGGAGAAGCAAAAGAATTGTACGACCTGAACGGAAATATTGGAATCTTGGGCGAAAAGGGGTTTTCTGTAGTCGATGCAAAAGGATCTGAGAAGTACCTGATTAAGATAAAGGAGCCTTATCACAATACACCCAGTATCGGCGATAATTTTCTGATCATGAACGACGACGAAATCAGAATTATTTCGATTGCTACCGGCACCGAAAAGATGATTTACAAAAGAGATAAAAACTCAAGATATCATCTCGCCAAAGACGGTAGGTTCATTTTTACCAT
>CAZJLZ010000021.1:0-4752 GCA_964546775.1 uncultured Cryomorphaceae bacterium
TAATTATGACTTGTATTTGTCAGTGTGCGAACCCGAAGTAGATTGTGCTTATCCCACCGATATTTATGTTTCCGATATCACCGACCAGAGCATTGAAATAGAATGGGATGACAGTGAAGGGACATCGTGGACGCTGGAATACGGACCACAAGGATTTTCACCAGGAATGGGGACCGAAGTTTTGATTGAAACTGAAAGCCCCTATCTGTTGCAAGGCCTTCAGCCCGAGACAGAATATGAATTTTACCTGAAAAACCTCTGCGTTCAGCACGGTAGTAACAGCCTTAACATTGGACCAACTGGCTTTTCGACTTTTCCTTCAATGACAATTGAGCCGATTCCCGATGGCTCTCAGTATTGCTGTGATACTTTCGCACTACCCGAAAGCACAGTTGTGGAAGCCTTTTGCGATTCCATTTATTTTACCCACAGCGATAGTCTCGTCGGTGAGGCCTGTCCCTACACCATACATCGCACAATTACTGCATACGACACTTGCGGTAATAGTATTCAAACGGCCTTTCATTTCGAGATTTTAGACAATCAAATCCCCTGTGGATGCGAGTCGGAAATCATTGTACCAAAAGACGCAGATGAGATTCAAGTAGCCCTGCACGGTGACTGGGCAATCCTTGCAAACGGTAATATCAATGAAATCTATCACTTCGAAGAAGATACGTGGATTCCTTACGACACAATAAATAGTACCAATTCAAATTTTATTCACTCATTCGATATTTACGAGGATGTGATCATTGAATCAAACAATGTTTACCGACTGACCGACGGAACCTGGAGCTTCGAAACAGTTTTGGAGCCGAGCATTTCAGGTGGAGACGCGCTGTTGAGTATTGTGGCTATACACGAAAACACCATTGCGTACGCACTCAACGGCATGATTTTTATCTTCGAGTATGCAGATGGAGAATGGTCTGAAGTTGCAGTTTTTGAGCATAGCACTTATAAACTGGATCTGGGAGAAAATGTATTGCTGTCTGCAGTTTCATTTGACGATAATATTGGCCGCGTTTACAGAAAGAGTAACGCCACCTGGGCATTGGAGCAGGAGCTACCCAACTTCCATCCGGATAATAATGGAAACGGACTTGGCAGAGACGCCACCATTGATGGAAATTTCGCCGCGATTGGCTACAAATGGGGAGGAGGTTTATTTACCTTCAAATACAATGGTGAAAGTTGGGAGCCAGACGAATTTCTCACCAACCCGTACCAGGTCAATCCGGGAGGAGGATACGCAACCTGTTTTGGTAGTGCGGTTGACATAGAAGGAGACCTGATGGTTGTGGGCGATTACTTCAATGCAGTCAATGATAATTTCAGCGGATCGATTGCTGTTTTCGAACGATCATGTGATCAATGGGTCCCCCAACGCAACATCGTTCCTTCGAACGGCGAAGAACGTCAACGCTTTGGAGGCTGTCTGAGTCTCCAGGGATCGCGAATGGCGGTAGGTGTGGATAATCAATATTGGCTTGGCGGAATTACCTACCAGGGAATTGGCCACTACTGGTTTTACGAATGCCTCGAAAGCAATCCAACCTTCAGTATTTCCACTGACAACGAAGTAAGTGTCGGATGTCTGGCGGATGTTCCTCCTGCCGAGTTGGCCTATGAACTCGGCAACGCTTGGTGTACAAATACCGAAATAAGCATCGAAACAGATACGGTAGGAACGGACTGTGATCTCACCATTACCCGGATATTTACCGCCACCGATTCACTGGGAAACACAGCATCCGTTTCCCAGCAAATCACAATTGCAGACACTGAACCCCCTGTTGTTGTGTCTGCACCTGCAGATCTTAGCTTTATGTGCTCGGCAGATGCAGACGCAGATCTGCCCGTTTTCGTCGATAATTGTTCGGACTCTGTTCTGGTAGTCTTCAATGCAGACACTTTAACGGTTGGGTGCAATATTTATATAGATCAAATCTGGACAGCCACCGATAACTGTGGGAACAGCACCGACGTATCGCGTACTATAACCATCACTGATGGACCGCCAGAAATCCTTTCAGAACCTGAAGATTTAAACCTTGTGTGTGGTGAGTCATGGGAAATGAACGAACCGTTTTTTACCGATGAATGTACAGCTGAACTCGAAATTAGCTTTACAACAGACACCGTACCTATGAGTTGTCCGCTCATGGTTCACTATCAATGGACTGCAACCGACGAATGCGGCAACAGCACCACTGCAAACCGCACGGTAACCTTTGCTGACAACACCTCACCTGAAGTGATTTCTGCTCCTACCAACCTTAATGTGAGCTGCTCGGAGGAGAGTTGGGAAGGTCTACCTGATCCGGAGTTTTTTGACCATTGTTCCGGAATAGCATCAACGGAATTCACCACAGATACCGCAATCAGCTCATGTGCTACCGTAATTTTCTACAATTGGACCGCTCAGGATGCATGCGGTAATGAAACCTCAGTCGAGCGAACCCTCACAATCATTGACAGCACCCCGCCTGAAATTATATCCGAACTGGAAGATCTCAATTTATTATGTACTGATGACTGGGTAAATGAAACACCTGAGTTCGCTGATAATTGTGCTACTGACTTAAATATCCAAACATACATCGACACTTTACTAAACGACGGGTGCACCTTATCGTTGGAGTACATTTGGGAGGCCGCTGACAATTGTGGAAATACCGCAACCTCTCAAAGAATAATAACCCTAATCGACGAAGAACCTCCCGTGATGAACTGCCCTGAAGAAATGACCATATTTGTTTCTCCCGAAGACAGCACCTACACGGTTCCCAATGTCATCGAACAGGCCTCATTCTCCGAAAATTGCGCCGGGCTCCAAATTACACAGCTTCCTTCACCCGGCACCATCCTTTCACCTGAAAGCCATCAAGTAGAATTGTTGGTATCCGACGGTTGCTTTGAGGTGGATTGCGTGGTAGACGTCACCGTACAATTTAGTACCGGGATACAACAAAACGTCGAGGAGCTCATTCGTATTTTCCCGAATCCGACCACCGGAATGCTTTACGTCCAGCTTCCCAAAATAGAAAATGCGCGGATCGAATTGTTCGATTTTACCGGAAAACTTGTGATGGACCAACAACTTGATGGACAAGAAGCTTCGCTAGACTTAAAACAACTATCAACCGGAATGTACGCACTGCAAATCACCACTTCGGGTTATCGCGTTGTTAAGAAAGTGATAGTGGAGTGAAACCATCGCATAAGTATGGTTCGTCACAGGTATGATCAATATGCGGCTATGGGATTCGTTTCTCGAACGACTGAAAATGAATAGAATTAAAAAGTCAGGGACTTAGCTTCCTCTTCGACTGAATGGTCATTTTATTCTCAATCATAACCGCATCATGACTTTCGCGCTTCATTATTAAGCAACTATTGAAATAATGTGCGTTTTTTCTAAGACCGTCTTTCCAAACTTATTAAACCAACCATGAAGCATTTCACAAAATTTTTTTTAGCAACCCTTTTCCTACTGAATTTCCACGGACTTCATGCACAATCTTGCAATGAACCGACAAATGTTTATTTACAGATACCATTTGGCAGTGGAATATTCGATATTCCATCTTTGTCCTGGAGTTATAATGAGGACTGCCCACTTATGTATTTTGAAATTGAATACGGGTACGGTCCATTCACACCAGGCATGGGAGAAGGTTCATTGGTTTCTCCCGTTCCTTCAAATCCGACTTATTACACCCTCGACTTTGGAGTTTCAGACGCTTGGATTCGTGCTATTTGCAGCCCTGACTGCGACGGCGGAGGTAGCGGAGGCAACACTAGTAGCAACTGGGTTCAGGGCCAGGTGGAGTATACTGCTCCTACAGAGTTTCCTGAAGGTTCATTTTGCGAAACCGCTCAGGATGAAACGGTTCATCCTCATCAGGAGTGTAATTATGAAGGGTATACCCTTTACCCCGATTTCATTTTTTATGATGGTTTCAGTGAATGGGCTCAACCCATTTCAAACGATGTGCCGTGCTCAGACGAAGGAGTGTTTATGGTGTACCGGAAATTCACAGCAACTGAGGAAGGCATCGTAGAAATTTCGATTCTGGAAAACGAGGAGGCTGTTTTCGGATTGGTCGTTTACGATGGTCCATGCGATGATGGAGAAGTGATAGAATGTGCGGAATCATTTACAAATCCACACACTCTGGAAAACCTTATCCCCGGAGAGGAATATTATGTCGGATTTTGGGAAAATGGATACTCCCCATACTTCTATCATGGTGGCGACTGGATCGATGTCAATTATTTTACACCAACCATTAAAATATGCGCGCCAGGATGCGGTGATTTCAGTCTCATTGCAGGACCAGATGCTTCTGTTGCCTGTGGGGACACATTACCTGAACCTGATTTTACTGTTACGGGAGGTTGGTGTACTGGTTACGATGTGGTCATTGAAACATCGGGGACAAATTCTTGCGGAGAGACCCTAATCCGCACCTACACTGCTACTGATTCGCTCGGCAATACCGCTTCTGACATGCAATCCTATTTCATTACAGATGATGAAGCTCCGACTGTAGTTTCCGCCCCTGATAACCTTAACATTTCCTGTGAAGAAGATTGGGACAACGAAGCCCCAGAATTCAGTGACAATTGCAGCGAAGATGTAGAGCTTACATTCACACAGGACACTATTATTGATGATGGGTGCGAAATCCTTATCGAAGTCACCTGGCAAGCAACAGACAACTGTGAAAATACGACCAGCGT
>CAZJLZ010000022.1:0-4551 GCA_964546775.1 uncultured Cryomorphaceae bacterium
GCCTTTACACCCACGTCCAACAACAACGGGTACTACGATCCGAACAACCCCAACAACGATATCTTCTACCCTTTTGCAGACTACGTTGAAGACGTCCGCATGAGTATTTTCAACCGCTGGGGAGAATTGATTTTTGAAAGTACAGATATACAACGCGGCTGGAACGGTTGGTATCGCGATGAACCCTGTCCGCAGGATGTTTACGTGTACAAAATAGAATTCACCTTCAGCGATGGAGTCGAAGAAACCCGCGTAGGAGACATAACACTTTTCAGATGATGAAAATCTCCAGATATTTAATGCTTGTGTTATTGGCCGTCGTCCACGGTTCCATCGCTGCACAGGATGTACAGTTTTCTCAACCGTACAGCTCCCCTATGTTTCTAAATCCAGCATTTGCCGGTTCTTCAGCCGCTACCCGATTTTCTATGAATTACAGAAACCAATGGCCGGGTCTGGATCACAACTATCAGGCAATGGGTGCAGGTGTCGACTTTTTTGTAAAAGATCTGAAAGGTGGGTTGGGTATTTCATTTATCCGGGATGTTGCCGGAACACATAAGCTCAGCAATACGCAGGTAGCTGTAAAATACAGCCAGCATATTGCCCTTAGCAGGTGGTCAAACCTGGCCGTCGGAGTGGAAGGTGGTTATGGTCAACGACAATTCGATAGTAGTAAGCTCCTGTTTGCCGATCAGGTAATCAATGAAAGCAATGTCAGCCAGGATGCCCGGCAAGCTTTTCCGGCCACCTATTACGGTGATTTGTCCGCTGGAATTATGTACTACAACGAAGATCTGTGGGTGGGATTTTCCATGCACCATCTCAACCGGCCCAACCAGTCATTGCTCGGCAGTGAGGATCGGATTCCAACCAAATTTTCAGTACACGGGGGATGGATTCTTCCGATTGCAGCACACAAAGAAAGTCAGAACCGGAAAAGATTGCGGTTAATGGCCAACTATAAAGCTCAGGGTAAATGGGATCAGTTCGATCTTGGAATGATGTATTCGGTGAACGGAATTAATATGGGCTTGTGGTACCGGGGAATTCCCTTCAAACCCTATGAACCAGGATTCCAGAACAACGAATCGTTTGTTCTGCTATTGGGATACGAATTCAAAAGCGGACTATCAATCGGTTACAGCTATGACCTTACCCTTAGCCGGCTGGCCGGACACAGTGGGGGCGCTCATGAAATTGCAGTGATTTATGAAATCACCAACAATCGCAAAAAGTTGCGAAAACGCATTGTACCTTGTGCTAAATTCTAAGTCAAAGTCCTCGCTTTCCTATTGGTAGCTTCTTTATTTTCATCTATCGATTTCTCACAATATTTGTCTGCATAAAAGCGTATTATTGAAGAACATTTACTTCAATCCATCGCTATGAAATGGACCTACAGCATTCAGCAAAAGACCACAGCGGCAGTACTACTTGCCGCCATTTTCGGAGTCTTTTTTATTGTCAATCGAATCGAGAACAACAAAATAACCGAACTCGGTCAATCGATGAATTCGGTTTATGAAGACCGACTATTGGTTGAGAATTACATTTTCCGGCTTTCCAGTTTGCTGTACGAAAAGAAAATACTGCTCGACCATTGTGCTGCTACCAATGAAACCGACGAAAACATCAAACTCCTCAATCAGCAGAATCAGGCCATTGCCCTTCTCGTGAAGAACTATGAACACACAGAACTGACCGAGGTTGAAGCCAGCCTGTTCACAGACCTTAAAACCGAACTCCACCACATTCAGCATCAAGAGCGCGAGTATTTGAAATCGGCCCCGGAGAATGAAGAAGCGCGGGTTATGTTGTTGTCGGCTTATTTTCAGAAGGCAAATCTTCTGTTGAACGATCTTTCAAACGTGCAGATCAGCGTGGGCAAGCTGGCCAACGAACGTTCCAAAGAAATTGTCGCCGGAAGTTCATTGCTCACCCGGTTTGAATTGGCCATACTGATAGTCGTTGCATTGCTGATCAACGCTCTGGTTTTTTCTTCCAGATCGGTCATAAGAAAAGCTGTGGGGCAACCGAATCTGAATTAATCTCCCACCTCTCTCTCGCGCAAGCATTAGCGAAGCAGTGCCTTATGTGACTTGTTTAATTCTCCATCAAAAACAGATTCAGTATCTTTACACTATGAAATTTCCTGAGCTCATAGCGGTTGTCATAGTTTCTGTCCTCTGCGCCTTTTCTGCATTCGCTCAGGACGTGGAACTCGATGACTTTTCTGTCTTTCAGCACGACGATGAAATTTATCTGAGCTGGGTTATTTCCCGTGGCAGTAATTGCAATGGTATTTCGATTGAGCGCAGCAGCGACAATATTGACTTTCAGGAAATCGGATACATTTCCGGAGTTTGTGGAAACCCCAATTTTGCACAGCCCTTTTCTTTCATCGATGCCCACCCGCTCGAAAACCAGGTGAATTATTACCGCCTCGAACTTGGGCTGCAAGGATACTCAGATACCAGTTCAATCGAATTTACTGCGGTTGGTGAGAACGGATTTCAGATTCGTCCCAATCCTGCAACAGATCAAACGCGAATTGTATTTCAAAACAAGCGCAGTGAAGTGTACGATGTTGAAATTATCAGCATCTCCGGAGCAGTTATCCAGCGGATTTCTTCCAAAGCCAATTCTGTTCCTATTGATGTTTCCGGCTACCCCTCGGGTCTCTACTTTATCCGACTCACCAACACGGTGAACCAACAATCATCTACCGAGCGGCTGGTCATTGGACGCCAATAGTTCCTGTCGCGATCGCGGAAAGACAGAAATCCTGCACATCCGGCAGCTTTTTTATCTTTGAGCAAAACCTTCTCAAATACCGGCACCATTGCTCACGATTGACATTCACACCCACATTCTTCCTGAAAACATTCCAAATTTCCGGGAGCGTTTCGGCTACGGCGGATTCATTCGTTTGGACCATCACAAACCCTGTTGTGCCCGGATGATGATGGACGATAAATTTTTCAGGGAAGTGGAAGACAATTGCTGGGATGCCGAAACCAGATTAAAGGAATGCGGCCATCATCACGTCGATGTGCAGGTGCTTTCTACGGTTCCGGTGATGTTCAGCTACTGGGCCAAACCGGAGGACACACTGGTAGTAGCAAAATTCCTCAACGATCACATTGCCGAAATCGTCGATCGCTATCCAACCCGTTTTATTGGTCTGGGCACTGTACCCATGCAGTCTCCTGAACTGGCAATAGATGAACTGCGACGATGTAAAAAAATAGGTCTGAAAGGAATTCAGATCGGATCGCACATCAACGACTGGAATCTCAATGATCCGAACCTGTTTCCCGTTTTTGAAGCCTGCCAGGAAATGGACATGGCGGTTTTTGTGCATCCCTGGGATATGATGGCCAAGGAAAAAATGGAAAAATACTGGCTTCCATGGCTGGTGGGAATGCCGGCAGAAAGTTCGCTGGCCATTTGTTCGATGGTTTTTGGAGGGGTGTTCGAGCGACTCCCTAATTTGCGTGTTGCCTTTGCCCATGGTGGAGGAAGTTTTCCGGCTACCATAGGTCGCGTTGAGCACGGATTCAATGTACGCCCGGATTTATGCGCTGTGGACAACCAGGTAAACCCAAGAAATTATCTCGGTAAATTCTGGATCGATTCCCTTGTTCATGATCCCGCAGCACTTGATTATATCGTCAACCTGATTGGCCCCGATAAGATTGCGCTGGGAACCGATTACCCTTTCCCCCTGGGAGAACTCGAACCCGGAAAACTAATCAACAGCATGCCTTACAGCGAAGAAATAAAATCAAAATTATTGCACCAATCTGCTCTGGACTGGTTGAAGGAGGAAAAAGAAAAATTTACGTCAACTTAAAGTTTTGGGTACAAAAAAAGCCTTCCGTTTCCGAAAGGCTCTCTTAAGGGTGGAAGGTGGGTTTCGAACCCACGACCTCCTGAACCACAATCAGGCGCTCTAACCAACTGAGCTACAACCACCATTTAGACCTCAATCATCGCTCAAAACAGAGCCGTTTCCTAAGGGTGTGCAAATATATGATTTTCTCTAAAATGCAATTCAAAATTACCACCAACAAAAGTAGGTTATTTGCGTATTTTCGCCTGCTATGCAACGCCGGCAGCTCCATGTATTGATTTTTCCGAAGTGGTATCCGCACGCCGGAGATCCGCAAAACGGCAGCTTTATTGCACATTACGCTCGGGAATTATCCCTCCACCACAAGGTTTCCGTGGTGTTTCCTGTTCCGGTTGATGAAAACGCTTCTCCTGAAATTGAACAGAAAGGAAATCTGCTCGAAATCCGGGTGCCATATGTGCAGTCATTGTTGCTTTGGACCCCCTTCCGAAAGCTGATCAATTACACCAGATACCGCAGAGCTATTAATGAAGGTATTGTGCACATGCTCGACCAACGCGACCCGCCAGATCTGATCCATGCACAGGTATTGATTCGTCCTGCCCTGTTCGCATCACGCCTTTCTCAACACTGGGAAATTCCCTGGCTGCTTACCGAACATAGTTCAGACTTTCTTCGGGCGAATGCACTTT
>CAZJLZ010000023.1:0-3460 GCA_964546775.1 uncultured Cryomorphaceae bacterium
CGGTTTCTACGGAGAGCTTATTCCCGGAAAGTCGTATTAGCCGCGTTGTTTACTATTTTTACAGGAACCACTTTGTTTCATTATTCCATTGATGAAACAGGAATGTCTCATGTATATTCATTTGCACTTTTTAGCAGTTGGCTGCTACTCTTACAACGCACTGAATTTTTAAAAAGAGGGAATTACGCGAAATTTGTGCTTTTTGGATTAGTAGCTGGCTTAATTGTGATAACAAGACCTTCGAATATCCTTTTCCTTTCGGTTTTTGTTTTCTGGGATGTTTCGGATCTTAATGTGTTTAAGGAACGTTTGTGGAGTTTATTGAGGATTCGAACCCTTGTGCCAGTTTTGGGTGGTTTTCTGATCGCAATTCTTCCACAGTTTCTATATTGGGCGCATGCTTTTGGGGCTCCATTTACCTACAGTTACGGTGATGAGGGATTCAATTGGTTGGAACCGAAATTATTGAATGTATGGTTTTCGCCAAATAATGGTCTGTTTCTTTATACACCTTTATTCGGTTTGATCATTGTTGCCTTAGTTATTATGATCAGGCAAAGAACCAATAATGCCTTGTTTCTTACAATGCTATTTCTGGTTGTTTCATATATGATCTCTGCGTGGTGGGACTGGAGTTTTGGATGTTCCTTCGGCGCCCGAAACTATGTAGAGTATTTAGCGATTTTAAGTACACCTATAGCTTTTTTGTACAGCCGAATGGCAAAATTGTCAAGGATTAAAATCATTACTTTTTCCGGAATCATTTTAATTCTGATTGCCTTTAATCTTAAAATGTCTTATTCCTATGATGAATGCTATTATGGCAAAAACAATTGGGATTGGGATTATTATAATAAATCAGTGCAATCGCCTCCTAAGTAATCATTACTCATTCTATCATAATCTTTTGTTGGTGGGTTACTTCTCCATCGGAAAGTCTCACAACATACAATCCCGGAGCCAGATCGGCAACTGAAACTGAAGATTGTCCGGGCACGAGTCCTTGACGATCAACAAGCTGGCCGGATAGATTGAAAAAGCTAATATTGTTCCAATGGCTGGATGAAATATACAATTCATCTGTCGCCGGATTAGGAAACAATATATTGTCGAAGTTTTTTAGATGAATTTCGGGTACAAAAGTTAAAAGTGAGTCAAGATAATTTACGACTTGAACAAAATACTCTGTATTCACGGTGTCGTCGGAAAATTCAAGCAAATAAACGTCATAATTACCTTCTCCGTAACTGTTTGTTTCGCCAAGAATTACAAGTTCTTCATTGCTGTTTACTATAACGCTTTTGCCTATATCTACATTCTGGGTTCCATGCGTAGGCGCCGCTTGATAATTTCCGAATTCCGTCACACGAAGTACCATAATTCCAACCGATCCTGTAAAGCTATCACTCTCTCCAACCATGGTAACATTTCCCGAACTTACTTCTGTCATTGAAAAAGCTATGTCTTTTCCTGTGCCACCATATGTGTTTGTACTTACCGGAATTTCATTAAAATCAGAATCTAATCGCAGAAAAAGATAATCCCAGTTTTCAATCAAATACCGTTGCCCTGATAAATAATAGTCTCCATTACTGTGTATAATCCCTGCGCGGGCAATCAACATTTCGTCAGCCTCGCCAAACAGATGTTCGCTCGTGGTATTATCGGACATTATTTCCACAAGAAAAGCTTTGGGTTCTTCTATTTCCGGTCGTAGCGTTCCTACTGCCACCACACCATTATTGCCAACAAACAAGTCATAAAAAGCATCATCGAAATTTCCGCCGAAATGCTCGCTCCATAGTTCATCTCCTGTGTCGTTGATTTGTATCAAATAACCATCAGAGCCACCATTGGTTGAGCTCCAGGTCTCACCAGCGATATAAAAACTGTTGTTGTATTCCAGTATTTTATATCCGAAATCCCAATCGGAACCTCCAAAAGTTTTTTGCCACTGCAAGTTGCCATTCAAATCGGTTTTCACTAAATAAATGTCATACCCTCCTGCTCCAAAACTATTGGTATATCCCAACAGTAAAAACCCATCGTTGACCTCTACCAGAGACTGTCCCCATTCTATATTGTCTCCACCATAAACATGGGACCACTCTTTCTCCAATTCTTCATTAATTTTCAGCAGGTAGACATTTGACTGTCCTTGACCGTATGATCCGGTGGTACCGATAATGGCATAACCACCGTCAGAAGTTTCTACAATCTCAGAACCATAGTCATTGTATTGACCGCCGTACGTTCTTACCTGAACCGTATCGATCTGGGCAGAGATAGAATTAACAATTAGACAACAAAAGAATGGGATCAACTTTTTCATCATCAAAAGAAATAAGATAATTTCAAATACGCATTGCGTCCTTTTGCGTTTGGCATCAACCAGCCGGTAACGTGATCTGATTCGGCGTGGAGCATAAAATGATCGCCGATAAAGGCGCTCAGGAAAATTCCGCCGCGAAACGCAGAACTACTACCGTAGCCACCATAACCTCCGTATGTTGCATTGGCTCCAACGAGCCATCGTTCACCCGGTTGGTACATTAATCGCGCTTTGAATTCCGGCAAATGAAAGGAATAAATCTTCGAGCGAACTTCGAGTTCATAATACAAGGAAGTGCCTAAAGGTGAAAACCAGCTCAGATAAAACCAACCCGGAGTAGTCATTATATACGATTCATACTTTGTATCCGGAAGCAAAGAGTCAACCACATTTTCGGCGCTTTGTCCTAAGCTGCTGAATTCGGCGAGATCATCAATCAAAAAACCTTCGTAATGATAAGTGGAGTCCATCGAAAAATTCACCGTTTCTTTGTTCCACCGCGTGAAACCTACATTCCGTCCACCAAACCGGACGTACGATGGCTTTTCCGGGCGATTGTTAAAATTTACCGGAAAGTTTAGTTCGAAATTCACAACCCCGCCAATTCCATTCATGACAAGTCCGGAAGTTTTAGCTGTATCCGAAATGTGAAATCTGCCTTCTGCCGATAATTCTACATAATCTCCGGTTTCTTCGGTAAAGAGTCCGGCTTTAGCCAGCGTCAGGTCAGCGAACAAATTGCCATTAACTACGCCCAGACTTACAAAGCTCAGGGTTGATTTTTCGAAGAATCCGATGTTCAATTGTTGAAATCGTTGATAACGGACTCCGGTATTGCTTAAATCCGCAGTTTTTCCAGCGTACGATTTGTTGCCGTAAAATATGGTATTGAATGCATCACTCGTAAATCGCGCACTCAGGTCATCTTGATGGGAAAGACCGACAATCCAGCCGAAACGGGTGCTTCCGAACAAGGAATCGGGTACCAACATTGCGCTGATGCCGAAATGAAAGCCGCCACTGAGCAGGTTTTCATTGGAAGTTAAGGCCTGTTCGCTTTTCAGTTTGTTATCGATGAATCCACCGTTGATGAATTTGTTGACAAAGCTGTTCGTAATAGCGTTGCTC
>CAZJLZ010000024.1:0-5629 GCA_964546775.1 uncultured Cryomorphaceae bacterium
AGCCCGGGAGTTGTATAGTTCATTTTCAGAAGGTCGCCTTCAAATCCCACATCACCCGATCGGTACAACATAAAAAGTGAGATCAGAACAACGGCTGCTACCATAAATTTACTTTTATCCGGACGCCATTGATTGATGCGATCGATGATACTGTTCCGCTTTTCAGAAGGCAATTGCATTCTGGCCGTGAGTAAATGCGGCAAAAGAATGAGCGCCGAAAGAGCGCCGATCAACACACTCGTGCCGGCAAACAACCCCAATTGTTGCATAGCCGGAGCATCAAGCAATAGAAGGGTAAAAAAAGCAGCGGCGGTTGTGGTGGCGCTCAGCAAGGCTGGCTCAGCTACGTCCTTCAGCGTTGCCGTTACATCACCCTTACTTCTGAAATGTGTAAATACGTGCAGCGCATAATCGATGCTTATACCGAGCAAAATAGAACCGATGCTAACCGCAATCAACGAAACCTCAATGTTCATCCCGGAAAAAAGTGCTAGGGTCGTGGCTCCACCGATGGCCGATGGAACAAGGATAAAAACAAAGACTTTGAGACTCCGGTAGAAAATGAAAATTACAACCATCATCGCGGCCAATGCCAACGACACGGTGAGCATAATGTCCTTTTTGATTTGCGTTGCGTTGACCGATGCCGACAACGGAGCACCGATTGCCTCGAGCTGCACGGTTCCGTTGAATTCGGTTCGTATATCGGATGAGATCAATTCTATCGCCTCGTATAACTCGGTATTGAGTTGAGAATCGTTGGCCGGAAATGCTGGATGGGCAAACAATATGAGGTGACGTTCGTCCGGGGTCAGGAGAAAACCTTCTGTCAGTTGAAGGTTCTCGTCGAGATTAAAATCATTCAGTCGTTGCAAAACCCTACCTCCCAATCCGAGTGGATCCTGAACTACGTATTTCGCTGATAAAATTCCGGTTGGAGCTGTGATGTTCCGAAAGTTTCTCCAGGCCACTATCTCCAGCATTTCATCTGATCGCAGGGAGTCGAGATATTGAAAATCGGCGTCGTTGAGCAGATATGGAAGTTGGTCCATCACCATGTCGTACAATTCAGAAACATTCTGCTCGTCGATTTTCAGATTTCCCGGGGCGATTAAGCGTGGTTGCAAAGAGTCGAGGGCAGCAACAAGATGTTCACCAACCGCAACGAGATCCACATCCGGTGCTCCACTGTCCAAAGAGAGGTGGAATACCAACCGATCGGTGAAGGAAGATGCATTGATCGCGGAAACACTGCTCACTCCCTGCTCATCCTGCGGGAGCAATTCGGTAATGTCTTCAGAAAAATTCAACCGTGGAATCAGAGTGGATACTACAGCCAACCAAACAAAAATCAGCAGAAACAGCAGAAGTCTTTTGTGCTTGAATATTCCATATATCCAGAGAATGATGCCGGTCATAATTAAATCAGACTTTTACCGGATTTTTTCGAAACAGGGCAAAAAGCAACCAGGACAGCAAACCACCGGCAATTCCGACGATGAAAGCCAGCAGCACCGCCCCGACAAGGTATTGTAACAAGTGCGTACCAATAACTTCAAAAGATAATTTGCTGTCGAAGTTCAGCCGATTTCCTTCCGTTTGCACAAAATTTCCACCGAGTAAATAGCTGCCGTAAATAATGAACGGCAACACCGGCGGGATGCTGATATTGGCCGCCAGAAGAACCACCACCTTGTTCAGCCGCATCAGATGGGACAGAAAAACAGCGGTAATCATCTGGTATCCCCAGATTGGCACTATCCCCATAAAAAATCCAAATCCGATTTCGGTGGCGAGTTTTGCATTGCTCGCTCCGGTTTTTAGGAGGTTGCGCTCAAAGAATAATTTTATGTTTTCCCAACTGAGCGCACGGAAAAAATTGCGAGGATGAATGTAAACATAGGCCATCAGCACGAGCACGGTATTCAATACGCTGATCCGGAAAAAATCCTGAAAAGGTCGAAAATGAGTAATTCGTTTTTCTGCATGGTGATACACTACTGAAACCGGCACCGATGTCACTGGAATACCCTCCCATGCAAGGCGCACCAACACCTCGATTTCAAACTCGAATTTGCTCGTGTAAAATTTCATTTTACTGATGGGTTCCAACGGATACAGGCGATATCCTGATTGGGTATCGGGCAATTTTACGAATGTTTCTACAAGATACCAGAAATTCGAGAAGCGGTTACCAAAACTGCTTTTCTCAGGCACTCCTTCTTGTTTCATATTTCGCGCACCGACAATCATACTGCCAGGTTGTGCTTCTGCTGCGTCGACAAACTTTGATAAATCCTTGAGTAGATGCTGGCCATCCGAATCAATGGTTATGGCACTGACATAGCCCTGCAACCAGGCTTCTTCGAAGCCACGTTGCAGCGCTTTCCCCTTCCCAAGATTCTGAGGGTGATGCACTACATGAAATTTCGACTCGTAAGGTTGTAACAACGCCGGTGTTTCATCGGTAGAACCATCGTTGACAATGATCACATTTGTGGTAACAGAGGAGAGTCCCGCCAAAAAGTCCGGTAAAAAAGGGGCATTGTTATAAGTCGGAACCAGGATGCAGCATTGAACCGACCGCATTCGGTTATCTAATTCCGGGGACATTAATGCAAGACACCTTTGAATTTAAAACATACCAGGCCGTTGAAAGTAGTGGTACTTTCAATTTTCACTTTGTGGTCGTCCGGTTCTGAAATGTGAATCTTGATCAGTAAATGAGTGCCTTCGCGTGGATCGACAACTGCGGTAAATTTCATATCAGATCCCTCTACAATCTTCAGGTGGCGTTTCAAAATTTCTGAAGCAGCATCCACTACCATCTGCATATGACAAACACCCGGTAATACCGGAGTTTCAGGGAAATGACCTTTAAAAATATTGTGATCGGGGTTCACTTCAGCAGCAACCAGATAACCCCCGCCGGACGATTCCGCCGTGATTTTCGGAAAATGATATAGATCGTTCAGTAGCACTTTTGCAAATATGGTAATAAATGTAAGGTATTGCGCAATTCCTGCGAAGTTACGAAGTGGTTTTGAATGTTGAACCTTCCAGAACTACAGTCCTTAATTAAGTGGTTTCGCTTCGAAGATTTCTTTGGGGAGTTCAGAATTGTATTCCGGATTTAAAAATATATAGAGCGTATAATCCCCGCCGGGTTCAATGAGTTTCAGCATTTCAACGCGGTAGGTGTTATCGAAATAGAGCTCTATCGATTGCAGGTGGGCCGAAAGCGTTGCTTCTTTGGGATGCATCACCACCCCACCCAGCTTACCGTCATTACTTTCATAAAAAGTATAGTCAAAAGCGCTGTTTCCAAAAGCATCTCCGTGAATCACATCGGCTATCAGCGAATTCATTTGTCGATACGCACGAGCGGTTCGGGCGTTGGTTTTCTCCGGTTTTCCTTCGTTGATAAGATATACTTCATCGCCGTTTAGGATGATGGATTGTTGTACCGGCATTTTATATTCCCAACGAACGAATCCACCACTTTTGTAAAAAAATTCTCCCGAAGATTCCGAAGGTTCCGTCAAGACTTTTAAATGTTTTTCCTGCCTGAAATCGCTTTTGATGGATTCAATGCTGCCCGAAGCCATTTGAATCTTTTGCTTGAATTCGTTTACACCCTTCATGGGCGCTGTGTACTCCTGGGCTAGTGTAGCCGAAAGGAAGAGACCGGAAAAAATAAGGCTACTGATAAGCTTTTTCATGAATCAATATTTCGAGTGAAACAATCTGGTATCCTTGTTCTTTCAACCAGGGAATAAAGCCATCCAAAAATCCGACCATTCCTTCATCAGTGTCGTGCAACAAGATTATGGAGCCGTTGCGGACTTTTCTTTTGAGACGGTTCGAAAAATGTTTTGAAGTCCCCAGCACGGTATCAAAAGAGCGAACATCCCACCCAATCGAAACCACGTTCTGTTTCCTTACTGCCGTTGCTACCCTTGGGTTCGTAATTCCAAACGGCGGCCGGAAAAACCGTGTTTCAACCCCTGCGGCATCTATTATGGCAGCCGTGGTCATGCGCATTTCTTCCAGGATTTCATTGGTCGGTCTAAGCGGATAATTCCATCGATGATAATAACCATGATTGCCTACCACATGACCCAATTCATGTATTTTTCTTACCACTCCCGGATTTGCAGAAACTTTGTGTCCTATCAGAAAAAAAGCGCCGGTGACTCCGTGGCGGGTAAGGCATTCGGCTACATCAGTTGTGTGTCGATCCGGACCGTCGTCGAAAGTCAACGCCACCAACTTCTTCTTTCGTGAGCCGTGTGTGTATGATTGCATGAAAAAACGCATTCCGATTCTGACGGTTCCGAGCATCAGCACAAAAAGGTAAACGACAACTACCACCAACAGCCACCACACAGAAAAATCATAAAAATAAGCAGTAAGCAAAACCGAGAGTACCGAAAGTACAAAGGCAATATTGACCGATTTGTGAATGGTCATCTGGAAACGAGGATGAAAGAAAAATTGCGTTCCTGAAAATGGTTGCAGATCAATACCTGCTTAATGTTATCTGCCGATCGAGCACCAAATTTTGCATACTCCGGAATGGTATTGTTGAATATCGCCAATGCCGACATCCAGACCGCAAAACCCGTAGCGGTTTGATATTCTCCGCACAAGTGTTTAAAAACAGCTTCAGGTACATGGCTAAAGTGGGCAGACATAAGGGCATCGTACCAGGCATCTCCCGATTCATCCCCACTTCTTCCTGAAATGACCAGGTCAATATCTTTCGGTAAGAGATTGTTTTGTTGTAGAAAATCCAGACAACCAGACAAAAATTCCGACACCGACGCTTTGTAATAAGTAATCATGTCGGTCAATTTTGCATACGCGTTCTCTGCTTTCGACGACAGTACGAAAAAAGCCGCACCTTCGCCACCAATAGAACCAGGCATGGTATTGCTCAACAAGGACAGATTATTCGCCGGGTGTGTGCGGTACAACCCCATGCGTTGAATCAACGTTCGGACCGACACTATCAGTTCATCGATTCCTCCCAGCAAAACATGCGCTGCCTCACCTGACTCAATCAGCATCATAGCATCCAGCAAGGCCGATTCAAATGAAGCACCACGTTGGGTATATGTCATATTATAACCATGCAAACCGAGTATCAAAGCAATCTGGCCACCAATCGTATTGTGCGTGCTCTGAATGAATGCCGTTGGTGAAAGGGTCTGTTCTTCCATGTGGATCATGTCCGTCAGAAATTTCTCCGTATCCTGCGTGCACCCAAGCGCCGTTGCCGTAGAAATGGCATCGGGTTGTTCTATACCGGCATCTTTAAGGGCACGCATTCCTGCAGCTACTCCCATCTTTAAAATTTTTGACATGCGACGCAGCATTCGGGGTTCGATGAATGCCTTGTAATCCGGCGAAATAACTTCCAGAAAACCGGTATCTGATACTTCCGGTGAATCGGGAAAGTTTCGGTCTTCAAAACTCCGTTGAGGAGAAATGTTGCCTGTTCCTGTGATGAAGCAGCTCATGTTCCCGAGAAAATTATAGAGCTGCAATTTCCGCCGAATCCGAAAGAATTGCTCATAATATTTCGGATTGGTGAGTTTTTGAGTTCGCGCAGGGGTTCAAATTC
>CAZJLZ010000025.1:0-4639 GCA_964546775.1 uncultured Cryomorphaceae bacterium
CCAATGTGGGAGTAGCCGAACCGCATCCGAGAATAGTTACTTCGAATTTCACAATAGTTTCAATAAAAATAAAGCCGCCTCGCGGGGCGAGACGGCTTTATGAATTTCTGCAGACTCCTCGAAAAAACCGTCTGGTTTCAAAGAGGTGAAAATGCTAATTACTTTACCACCATTTTTCGGGTAACACTCTGACCTTCAATAGTGAGACTGTAGAGGTAAATTCCCGGAGAAAGGTTCAGGGTAGAAGCATTAAGTTCAATCCTGTTGGTTCCGGTATTTGCATTCAGGGTTTTGACATGCACCACCTTGCCGAGCAGGTTATAAATGTTAAAATCAACTTCTACCGATTGATCGAGTGAAAACTCTATCACGGTCAGATCGCTGAATGGATTGGGTGCATTCTGGTTCAGTTTCAAACCAAACTCAGCCAATTCATGAATTGAATTAGGATCTTCCTGTACAACGATTTCATAATCGGTATAGTTGAAATCGCCAGGAATGTAACCAAATCCTGGGACCGTTAAATGTGCGGTAACTTCGATAACCAACCCGTAGGTGCCAGCTTCGGACGGTATTCCCCCTAAAATTGCACATCCCAGTTCATCAGAAAGAAAAGTACAAACTGCTCCCGTATGAGAATTACATTCCCAAATTATTCCATCAGGAAGTCCATCCACATCATTCACCCATACCGAATCTATCGTTGTTCCATCAGGTGGAGGAAAAGGAAACTGAGCTACCAAATCAGGAGGTAACTCATTGGGATCTTCCGGGATTTTAAAGTCAATTTTCTGTTGGTAAATTGCACCAACCTGTCCATCTGCGAATCCTTCTTCAGCTGTTGGCCAAATACCAAAAGATTCGCTTTCATATTCCGGATTCGGAATACAAACCTGTGCTACGAGAAAATTTGCCGCTAATAAAGCCGCAATAGAAAGTAGAGTTTTTTTCATATCAGTACTATTGTAATTATGGTTTCAAATTCGTTTTAAATCCGACTTAACTATCTCCCAAATCCCGTTCCACTTCTTCCATCATCACAAGGTCAACGGCTTCGCTGACAGTTGGAGTAATATTTAGAACAGACTCCAATTGAGAAATAGAAATAAGTTTTTTTACACTCACCTGCAGGCCGGTGACCACAAAAGTTCCTCCACTGTTTTTGCACAACCGATTGCCTACCAAAATGGCACTTAAACCACTCGAATCGCAATAGCGGGTATGTTCCAGATTTATGATCAAATTACGGACTCCGTTTTTATTAAGCACAACCAGTTCTGATTTAAGATCAGGTGCATTCAGTGAGTCCAGCTTCTCTACTTTGGTAGTAACAAGCGTGTATTTGTCTTCGTTTTTTACTTCAAAATTCATTGTTTCCCCTTTAACCCTCCAAATATAGTTAAATTTTATATCTGTGCTAATCACGTGCAATTTTACCTGCCAGTAAATACAGTATCGCCATACGAATGGCCACCCCGTTCTCTACCTGATTCAAAATCAACGAATGCTCAGAATCGGCCACTTCACTGGTGATTTCAACGCCCCGATTAATCGGACCAGGATGCAAAATAGTTATGGTTTTATCCAGTGATTCAAGTATTTGCCGGTTGAGGCCAAACAGCATCGTGTATTCGCGCAACGAAGGGAAATAACTATGAGAGCCACCCTGTCTTTCCAACTGAATGCGCAACATATTTGCAACGTCGCACCACTCAAGTGCTTTTCGCAAATCGTGCTCTACTTGAACACCAAGCGACTTGATGTATTTTGGAATGAGGGTGGTTGGTCCGCACACCATCACCTCCGCGCCCAGCTTTTGCAAGCAAAAAATGTTTGAAAGTGCCACGCGCGAATGCAGGACATCTCCAACAATGACGACCTTCTTTCCTTCAACCGACCCGAGTCGTTCCCGAATTGAAAAGGCGTCTAGCAATGCCTGGGTTGGGTGTTCGTGGGTGCCGTCGCCAGCGTTGATTATACGGGCGTTTACCTTGCTGGACAGGAAATGGGCCGCACCTGGATTGGGATGCCGCATCACGACCATATCAATTTTCATCGCGAGGATGTTGTTCACGGTATCAATCAGTGTCTCACCTTTGCTGACCGA
The DNA here is from genome assembly GCA_964546775.1 of uncultured Cryomorphaceae bacterium. Taxonomy (GTDB): domain Bacteria; phylum Bacteroidota; class Bacteroidia; order Flavobacteriales_D; family SKUL01; genus SKUL01. Next base: position 2,108 of record CAZJLZ010000025.1, read on the forward strand.
CGAACCGGAAGAAGAGAAATTGATGACATCGGCCGAAAGTCTTTTTTCTGCAAGTTCGAACGAAAGTTTTGTCCGGGTAGAATTCTCAAAAAACAAATTGGCTATTGTAATATCACGAAGCGAAGGCACTTTCTTGATCGGGCGATTGATGACCTGCTTAAAATTGTCAGCAGATTCAAATATCAGTTGAATATCTTCCGGCTGAAGATTCTTTATTCCCAACAAATGTTCTACGCTCAGTTCGGTCATTTGTCTTCTGTTGTATACAATACCACCTTGTCTTCACCTTCGGTTTCCTTCCATTCTACCTCTACCCGCTGTTCGGCGATAGAATCGGCCCACTTTCCCACGTAGTCGGGCTGTACCGGAATCTGTCTTTTAAAGCGGCGGTCAATCAGAACCAACAACTCCACGGTTTTCGGCCGGCCAAAATCAACGAGTGCTTCAAGACCGGAACGAATGGTTCGGCCGGTGAACAATACATCATCAATCAAAACAACGTGTTGCCCTTCTATTAAAAAATCAATATTGGTTGGACTCGCGGCAAGTGGTTTTTCGTTTCTTCTAAAGTCGTCGCGGTAAAAGGTGATATCCAGGTGTCCACTCCGGATATTGTCTGTTTTGAGGATCTCCTTTAATCCCTGAACAATGCGGTCGGCGAGAAATATCCCGCGCGGTTGCAATCCGATGATAACGGTGTCGGAAAAATCTTCGTGATTCTCAATCAATTGAAAGCACAGCCTTTTGATGGTGAGAGCGAATTGCTGACTATTAAGAATGGTAACAGGCTTCATCCAAAATTGAGATTGGGCAAATATAAGAATTGAGCGATGAGATAGGAGATAATGAGATAGGAGATGTTCTAATTATTCTTCGAAACTGTAATCGCGCTGTACGGCACAGATGCGGACTTTGTACGAATGGTACCATTTTTCCCTTCCCAGACTTTGGGCAGTTTTGTGCAACGGTAAATCCCGCCATTTTTTCAGGGCTTCGAGATCCGCCCAGAAAGAAACAGTAATTCCGTTCCCATTCTCACGCGCACTTTCATGTCCCAGATATCCGGGAATTTGACTCAGTTCTTCGAAAAGCGCATCGTTCATCTTGTAATAGCCTTCATCAATATCTGTTCGAACCGATGAAAATATCGCTGCGAAATAAGGCGGGTCCGGAGTTTGAGCAATCCACATAAGTGCAAAATTTGAGTTGATTGGATCTTGACAAAGATAAATGCTCATCCATTTTTTACAGATGCAGTCAGCCAAATTCCAGCGGCGATATTGTATATGGTTTAATTGAGCGGCAATTCGGATATTTGTCGATTCATTTTAACACCATTCTATGCCCTACATTTCTCATAAAGGTCAGATGATGCCGGCCTCGCCGATCCGCAAGTTGGTGCCATATGCCGATGCCGCCCGAAAAGCAGGTAGAATCGTTTACCACCTGAACATCGGTCAACCGGATATCGATACACCGGACATTGCATTACAGGCCATTCGTCATTATGAGCCCCAGGTAATAGAATACAGTCATTCGGCCGGTATTGAAGAATACCGCGATGGTCTTTCGGAATATTACCTGCAAAACGGGATTCATGTAAACCCGAATGAAATCCTGATCACTACTGGAGGTTCAGAAGCACTGATTTTTGCTTTTATGAGTTGTTTCAACCCGGGCGACGAAGTGATTATTCCTGAGCCGTTTTACGCCAATTACAACGCATTTGCTGTAATGGCGGGCATTACGGTGGTTCCGGTGACCTCCAGAATTGAAGACAACTTCGCCCTTCCTCCGATGGCAGAGATCGAAGCCAAAATCACGAAGAAGACCAAGGGAATCCTCATCTGCAATCCCGGAAATCCGACAGGGTATTTATACGCCCAGGAAGAACTGGAAAAACTGGCTGACATTGTTCACCGGTATGACCTGTTCCTGATTGCCGATGAAGTGTACCGCGAGTTCTGCTACGATGGAGCGGTTCCGTATTCGGTTATGAATTTGAAAGGAATCGAACAAAACGTCATTCTGATCGATTCTGTTTCTAAAAGATACTCCATGTGTGGCGTTCGAATCGGAGCGTTGATCACCCACAACGACGATGTTGTTCGGACTGCACTGAAATTTGCCCAGGCGCGCCTAAGTCCACCTACCCTGGGTCAAATCGCTTCGATGGCTGCATTGAAAACACCGCATTCCTACTTCCGCGATGTGATGGAAGAATACGTCACCCGAAGAAATGTGCTGGTCAATGGCCTCAGCAAGATACCGGGAGTGGTTTGTCCGCAACCCGGGGGAGCTTTCTACACCATCGCCAAACTTCCAATCGATGATTGCGACCGCTTCTGCCAGTGGATGCTCGATTCGTTTGATTACGAAAACCAAACGGTGATGATGGCGCCCGCTACCGGATTTTATGCTACTCCCGGATTGGGTCTTCAGGAAGTGCGACTGGCCTATGTCTTGAAACAGGAATCGCTCGAAAAAGCGATTGTTTGTCTGGAGGAAGCATTGAAAGTTTATCCGGGCAGA
>CAZJLZ010000026.1:0-7574 GCA_964546775.1 uncultured Cryomorphaceae bacterium
TTCCAGATCGAGATGGTTGGTCGGTTCGTCCATAATCAGAAGATTTGCTCCGGCCAGCATGGATCTTGACATCATACAGCGCACTTTTTCGCCCCCGGAAAGTACCCGGGTTCTTTTCAGGGTTTCTTCACCCGAAAAAAGCATTTTACCCAAAAACCCCCGGATATATACTTCATCCTTATTGTCCGAGTACTGACGCAGCCAATCAATCAGTGAATCGTCGTTATTGAAAAAGGATGAATTATCGTTGGGAATGTTCGTTCTGGTGATGGTTTGACCAAATTCAAAACTGCCGGACGTAGCTTTCAGGTTTCCCATCAGAATTTCAAACAGCGCAGTGGTGGCCTGTCCATCGCGGCTTAAAAAGGTTATTTTGTCTCCTTTATTGACATTGAGGTTCAGGTCTTTGAAAAGTGTTTCTTCACCATTGGAGTAGGATAGACCATTGATGTGCAGAATCTGATCTCCCGCCTCGCGCTCCTGATTGAAAATAATGGCCGGATACCTCCGGCTAGATGGTTCGATGTCGTCAACATTAATTTTATCGAGCAATTTTCTACGACTTGTTGCTTGCTTGGATTTGGAAGCATTCGCACTGAAGCGCGCAATAAATTCCTGCAGTTCTTTCTTCTTTTCCTCCGCTTTTTTATTGGAAGAGCCTCTTTGACGCAAGGCCAGTTGGCTAGACTCGTACCAAAAGGTATAATTTCCGGTAAAAAGTTTAATCTTTCCGAAATCGATGTCGGCAATGAAAGTACATACGGTATCGAGAAAGTGGCGGTCGTGTGAAACGACAATTACCGTGTTTTTAAAGTTCAGTAAAAAGTTTTCAAGCCACTCAATCGTGTTGATATCGAGATCGTTGGTAGGTTCATCCAGAACCAGGATATCCGGGTTTCCAAACAATGCCTGCGCCAGCAAAACGCGAACTTTTTCAGTTCCGCTCAGATCCTTCACAAGACGGTCGTGCAGCATTTCTTCAATGCCCAATCCGCTTAATAAAGAGGCCGCATCAGAAGGAGCATTCCATCCATCCATTTCAGCAAATTCAGCTTCGAGCTCTGACGCGCGAATACCGTCTTTCTCACTAAAATCTGATTTAGCATAAAGAGCGTCCTTTTCCTGCATAATGGCCCATAAAGTTGAATGACCCATCATAACAGTATCCAGTACCGAATTTTCATCAAAGGCATGGTGATTTTGCTGAAGTACAGCCATTCGTTTACCAGGTTCGATTGATATGTGGCCACTGGTTGGACTAATCTCCCCGGCAAGGATTTTTAAAAAAGTAGATTTTCCTGCACCGTTGGCGCCAATCACACCGTAGCAGTTTTGTCCGGCGAATTTCAGGTTTACGTCGTCGAAAAGGACGCGCTTACCGTATTGCAATGAAAGATTTTGTACTGTAACCAAGGTATATCGTTTGTTTTTTGAGGCTGCAAAGGTAAGACTTTCAATCCGGAAAGATAACCTTGACCCAAAGATTTAGGGAATAATGGCTGTCTACTTCTTGTCTCAGGTCGAATTGAAGTGCCATAAAAAAAGCCACCCTTTCGGATGGCTTTTCACAGCTATTTGAGGTATTCAGAATTAATTCTGTTTGGCTGTAATGTCAATATTGATGTCTACGTTGTCGGCAACAACAGTTTCTTCTACTGGGTGGGTGAATTCAGCTCCAAAAGCACGTCGGTCAAAAGAAGAAGTTCCTGTGATGTGTACTTCGCCTTCGTGCGCGTGAACGTCCAGATTTTCTATTTTTATCTCTTGCTCTATCCCGCGGAGGGTCATTACACCGGAAGCAGTGTTACCGTCTACCTGGTGAAGTGTAAAAGAGGCCGTAGGGTACTCGCTTACCATAAAGAAATCTTCGGACTTTAAATGATTGATCAATTTTTCTTTCGTATTGCCTTCTTCCGCGTTGTAATTTTCATCTGTAGCTTGAAGGGTGTTCATATCGATTACAAAAGATCCGTCGGTAATGACCCCGTTCACCATAGTCATTTTACCCTTCTGTAGGTTAACAGTGCCAGTATGGCTGTATACACCTATCATCGAACCTTCCCACTGAACCAGACTTTTATTAACATCAACTGTGTAGTCTCCGGAAGGACCAGCAGCCTCAGTTGTGGCAGTAGTGTCAGTAGTATTCGATTCAGTTTTGGTGTTGCCTTGCTCATTGCAGGAAGTAAAGCAAAATCCAAGCGCAAATAATCCGATTAAAAGTGGTGATTTTAGCATTTTGATAGGTTTTAAGTTCCCTACAAATCTACTATGAATCCCTACATATCCAAAGAAAACGACAGAATTTCAGTAAATAAAAATGCAGAACTCATCGTTTTTATGCATTTTAAATTGGTCCAATTAAAAATCAGACTATCAATATCTTCGTAATGCTATTTTACGCAGGTGCGAAAAAGGATAAATAGAATTGTCTAATTTAGGTTGAATGAATTTGAGATTTTCTGACAAATGGTTTGGGATATCGGTTTTGCAAATTCGAATATCTTTGTGAATAGAGCGAAATGCCAAACCAGAAAAATTAGCCTGTTGGAAGAAAACGCCGTTTCCGGAGTTAAGAAAGATCAGATCTCAGAATTACCGGGAAGAAATCATTCAGTGGAAGAAAAGATCGATCAGGCATTCCAGACGGCTGAGGAACGCTTATTAAAAGCTGTTGACGACTATGTAGAAGCCGGTTTTGCTCCGGCTAGCGGTGTTTATCGCGCATTAATAGAGCAATGCTCTGAACACCTGGTTGTCTTCCTGAAGCGCATCCAAACAGCCGGTGCCACCACAGCTGTCGATGAAGCCATTCGCACGACGGTACAGATTGATTCGTTGCTGAAAAAATTCTCAGATGGAAAAATGGACGAATTGGAATCCGGTCTTAAAACAGCGTACGAAAACTGGGAGAAAGAATGGGTTGCCACTCAACAGGATATTCAAAAAGATGTAGAACTGACCCTGACCGCGGATCAACTTAAATCCAATTCTTCAGATGGAAAAGTTACACGCAGATACAAGCGCAAGCTGAGAATGTTTCGTTTTGGTCGTTCGAAGGTGAAAACAAACGTACCGTTGCGTGCGATTTTCGATCATTACCGGCAGGTTTCAGTAAAACCGGAAGTGCACAAAACGCTGGGTCACTTTTCGTCGCTTGGTTTTCAACTTACCAATTCATTGCGTCGGGTATTCAATCGCCAGTTGAAACTGCTGGTAATTTCACTCGATAAAACCGAGGAAAACGAACAATCGGAAATTGTAGAGCAGCGCCTTGAGAAATTTGATGAAATTGTTCAAGCGTTAATCAGCCAATCCGATGATCTTACCAATCAAGTTAGAGATGCCCTCACAAAGGCGACTAAAAAGGCCTTGGCAGATGCTTCAGCAATGGCGGTTACTCCGGGAGCTTCCAAACTGCTGCGCCGTCGTGAAATTAAAGTGAACGACACGTCATTGGCCATCCTCATCCAGCGGTTACATTCGTTTCCTGAGGTGTGGAAAATCAATCAACAAGCCTTTCACCGGCAGATGCAGGCCGATTTGTGGTTCGGAAGAATGGCGTTGAATGTATTCCGACTTGCGCGGAATTCCCGCCTGAAGGTACAATCTGAGTTTTTACATCCGGTGGAAGAGAACATTCAGTTGCTCGAAAAGGGCCTGGAGACTTTGCGACGGCAATCACAAAAGAAGAAATCCAACGATCCACCGGAACCCATTGAACTCAATGATCAACTTTACCTCAGCGCTGACGGTATGATCAATATGCTGGAGAATACAACAGATTCTGTTGCCCAGATTTTACCGGAATCGTTCGACTTGTTGAAGGGTGAAGCTGAATTCACTGAACTGGCTTATACGCGCAAACTACCAACCGAAAAAATTGCACTCAGCCGAATTGCCGATTATCTCATCAAAACAAATTTCACCGAGAATCATCGTAAAGAACTGGTTAAATTAAGTCAACAGGTTAAGCAACTGAATAATCGTATTGTCAACAGTGCCAACCTGATCGGATATTCTATGGAAATGGCGACCGAAGACAACAATCAAAAAGCGATCACCGAAGCCATTGATAAAACCGAGTCTGAAATTAAGGAAGCCAAAACAACGTTGGACAAATTGAAATCCGGGTTTGTACAACAACTTACTGCCGATCAAAATAATACGCTCACTTCTCTGGAAATAAACGTTGTGGTAACCCGCGCTGATCAATTGCAGCAGTATGTAAATAAAGAGCCGGTAGAAAAACCGTTCAACCGATGGATTTCGAAAAAAATGCGCGGTTTCGGGAACATCTGGAGGAAACTGGGATTGTTCATTGTTCGCCGTCGTCATGATGTTGTCGTTGCCCGGCATCAGAAGAAACACGAAGAACTGATTAATGACGGAGAATTGATTCAAAATTTCGTCGAGTCTTTGCGTGTGTCACCTGAGCTCGATCAACAATTGCCGTATTATTACAAACAACTCTTCAGCGGAAAGCACCTGAGCAATGCGGCAGGTGTGCGTATCCGAAAAAATGAAATTTCCCAGGCCCGCAAAGTTGTAGGGCGCATTCATCGGGGATCGGGGGGTGCATTGGCGATTACTGGCGACGCTATGACCGGGATTACATTTCTCACCAATTACATCGCCACACAAGTGATTTCAGGTAAGACATATCGGATAGCACCTCCTGTAGGAGGTGGACATACTGAGGCCGAACTATTCAGAGCCATCATGGAACCGTTTGGGAAGAAACGCGGAAATGTGTACAGTGTCCTTTCTTCTATCGAACCGGGTTCTGTTTTTATATTTCACGATCTGGAACAATGGTGGCTCAAACATCCGGAAGGTGATGAAGCCATCAAAGCCCTAACTCATTTGATCGAGCGATTTGGACGTCGTTTTTATTTTCTGTTGACCTGTAACAGCTTCAGTTTTCGCCTGATTTCAAAAATAGGGTCTCTTGAAAATTTCCTGACCAGCACCATTGTAATTGCACCGGCAACACTTGAAGAAATGCGCGAAATAATCTGGTTACGACACACCACAGGTGGTATGAATGTTGAAATTTCCGGTAAAAGGGCGGAGCATTTAAATGGTGTGCAATGGGACGGTGTGCTGAAGAAATTCTACAAACGTTCCAACGGAAACATCGGTCTTGCCCTGCACTTTTGGTTGCGCAGTATACATTCTATAAAAGGGGATACGATTGTTATCAAAGAAACCAGCCTCGATTCTTTTCCCAATATTTCGAACAGCGATTGGAAAGTTCTTATTTATCAGCTTTTTCTGCACCGAACCTTGAGCCTCACCCGGATGCGCATGTTGTTCGAGGATGAAGATCCACAATGGCTCAGACAAAACCTTTCCGCGCTGATTCGTTTTGGTCTTGTTGAAGAAACCGGCAGACACAGTTATACTCTGAATGTAATGAGCCGGCCGTATATTGAACGTTGGTTTAACGAACTGAAACTGATATCATGAGAACGATGTTCCAGATGATTGACAACAATCCGTTTTACAAACTCTTTTGGCTTGTATTGATAGGTGCTGTTTTATTTTTGGTTGTTCGAATCGTTCAGCGCTACGTCCTCGCGGTGGTGAAGGATGAATATCAACGCTCCCTGATATTGCGCTGGGAATACCGCGCGGTTACCATTATCTGGCTCGTTTACGGAAGCTGGGCATTGTATCACCTCATTAAATCGAACTTCATTGTAACGCTTACCATTCTTGCTATAGTGATGGTTGCAGGATGGCGTAGCTGGATGGAATTTTTTGCCGGTATTTTTCTTCGTCTTGAACGACGCATTGAATTGGGGGACATGATTCAAACCCAAAACGGTTCAGGAAAGGTAGTGCGCTTTCATTTTCAGTCGATGGCATTGCGTAGCGACGAAGGGCATCTCATCCATTTGCCATACAGTCGCGTGAGCAGCGATGTTGTGGCCCAAAGTACGAATCAGGAAAAACTGCTAGCCCAGAGTTTTACTATTCATTATCCCAACACGAACACGCAGGTAGCCAAAGAATTCATCAAAAACCTGGTCTATCGTTGTCCGTGGACGGCTGTGCTGCAGCCGGTGAACATTACGTTTAACGATGAACAAATTTTTACAATCACAGCCCGCACAATTGATAAATCAGACTTCCACCGGCTGGAGGCATATGTAAAAAAGCGCCTGGAAAAAGGAAAGAAGACGTCGGTATAAACTTATAGCCGAACAAATGGTTTGTTCTATAAAAGTTTCATATGTCTCCTAAAGCGCTCGTCATCTTAAATTCGCTTTCGCTGGTTGCCGTTTTGGTTGTAAACGCGCTTGTCGGGACTGGTAAACTCGGTGCTTTCAGCATTGCTGAGGTCAGTGAACAACACGAATCCTTATTTACTCCCGCGGGATATACTTTTTCCGTGTGGACGTTGATTTACATTGGATTGATTGCACATGTCATTTTCCAATGGGTAGTGTTTTTCAGAAACGAGCATACCGACGTAATCCGGGATTCCAGCTGGTTGTTAATTCTTGCCAATCTGGCCAACATCACATGGGTATTGCTCTGGGTTAATGAGTGGATCGGATTGTCTGTACTCGTAATGTTTGTATTGCTCTGGTCGCTGGTTCAGCTGGTATTCCGTCATAGACTGGAAATTTGGGACGCCCCGGTTCGAATCATCGCATTTGTGTGGTGGCCGTTTGCCATTTATCTGGGATGGATCGTTGCAGCCACCGTAGCCAATATAGCAGTCTATCTGGTCGCTTCCGACTGGAATGGCGACCCGTTCACACCGGTGACATGGACCATTGTAATGATTCTCGTTTCTACCGCCATTTATTTGTTTCTGATTTTTAAAAGAAACCTGCGCGAGTCGGCCATTGTTGGAATCTGGGCTTTTATTGGTATTGGTAAAAAGCAATGGCCGGAATACCCGGAAATCGGTTATACCGTTGGATTTATGAGTGTGGTATTGGTGGCGATAATACTGTACAAAGCCTATCAGAACAGGTATTACAATCCATTCCTCAAACTCAAAAGAGGAGAATCCTAATCTAAAAAGGTCTGCTACATCTGTCGTGGGGCAGATTGGGCGTAGGTTCCGGATGTTGAAGTCATTTCTTCGATTTCTACTTCAATTCCACCGGTCCACCCGGCAATCAGGTTGTAAATTGCACAGGCAATAGCTACCGAAACAAACCCGAAAAATGCATAGAAGAAGGGTAAAAAAAGCAGGAAAAATCCGTTGAATCCATATTCTTCAGGCAGAACTCTTGTGAACAATGGTAACATTAGCCCAAAGGGAATAAGGAAAATGGCCGATAATACGAAATAGATAATCGCCGCTACTTTAGCGGTTTGGAAAACCCCGAAACGTTTTACTCTTTTCATTGGTTCTAGATTTAGTTCGCAATGAAAATACGGAGAATTGAATAAATAAACGTTCAATTCATTTCGGAGTAATTGGCAATCTGCTTAAATCAATCTTTTAGCAGATCTCTCGAAATCACCAGCTTCTGAATTTCGGAGGTTCCTTCACCGATGGTGCACAACTTCGCGTCGCGGTAAAATTTCTCGGCAGGATATTCTTT
>CAZJLZ010000027.1:0-15453 GCA_964546775.1 uncultured Cryomorphaceae bacterium
CTTCCGGCAGATATCAACAGTATAAAGAGGTGGCGTTGGAGTATGCATTTTTACTGATGCTTGCAAACGAAGGAGCGGAAGAATAATCAGATGCCTACAGCGATTTCAGCAGTACTCCTCGATGAGGCTCCGAAAAATCCCAGCGCTTGCCCTTCTTTTCCGATAAATTTCATATTCCCAATCAACGGAGCAGGTGGCGTATCGAAAGGGCTACCGATAAAAGCAGTCTGAAATTGAAGCAATGAGAGGTAATCATACGCACTTTCGTTAATGCGGCACTGAACAATCCGAATAACCTCACCTTCGTGATATAGTTGTGTTGTGACATCGTACTCAGTTAGAATGGCTCCGTCAACCAATTGATCGCTGGCTACAATCAAGTCTTGAGGGGTATTTTGATATTCACCATCTATAAAAATAAACCACCGATAAAAGTCTCCAGGACCGGGATATTCAAATGTCGCAATGTAAACACGGTAAATCGCAAGGCTATCCTGAAACATTGGATCATCTTCTTCCCAGAATATATCCAGAATGGGCGGTGATTCCATCACCCACTGAATATCGCTCATCACCGGATCGAAACCGGGAGCATGTATTTCAAGTTGATAACCTTTGCCAATTTCAGCGGGTGCCGGAAATTCATACAACCCCGGATTTTCTGTGTCCTCTGCCAGTTGTTCTGAAGATTCCAGAATCTCACCATAGTAGGTGTGAACAGTAACTGTGGCTCCGGAAACTCTTGGAGTAGGAGCGTCTTCGAAATACGGAGCGGTCGTTGACAGCTTCACAAAATGGGCGGTGTCTTCATCTGTATACCACCCGTCAACTACGAGTTGTACATCACCTTCGGGTACATCCAGATCAATTACTTTTTCGCAGGACAATAAAATACTACAGAAAATGACTGCTATGACGAATATCTTTTGCGACATCAGAAGTTGAAATTATATGTTATTCCTGGAATAATAGAACCAAATATCGTAAGCTGCACGGCTTCCGTTTGCTGTGGATTATCTTCGTTTTGCCTGAAATAAATGCTGTAAGGATTTTTTCTGTTGTATACATTGTACAATGAAAACACCCACGAAGATTGCCAGTCGGCCGGTTTCTTAAAGAAGAAAAACACTTTGTTGGCTTTATCCTTTGGTTTGGTATACGACACAGAAATGTCGAGCCGGTGATAATTGGGGGTGCGGGCTCCATTTCGGTTGCTGTAATTGGGCACAATAATCCCGTCAAATTCATAGCGACCATCCGGATAGGTAATAGGTCGGCCGGTCATAAAACTAAAATTGGCAGAAGCATTCCAGCGATCATTGATGTCATAGGAAAGCACGGCAGTCAGATCGTGAGTTTTATCCCAGTTGGATGGAAATGGATCGTCGTTGTTTATGCCTTTTATCGTGCGCTCTGTTCGGGAAAGCGTATAGCTGAGCCATCCGGTTACTTGACCCGTAGATTTTTTAAGCATCACCTCTAACCCATAAGCCAATCCTGAACCCGACAATATCTGTGTTTCCAGTTTGTCGCTTAGCAACAGCTCAGCGCCGTCTCGGTAGTCGATAATATCGTAAAATCGTTTATAGAATCCTTCAGCGGATAGCTCGTAAGTATTGTCTCCAAAATTCCGGAAATAACCGAGTGCGACCTGATCTACCGAAGAGGGTTTGATATACGAATCGCTGGGTGCCCAGACGTCAATTGGTGTAGCCGCAGTTGTATTTGAAATCAAATGAATGTATTGTCGGGTTCTGTTGTAACTGGCTTTTACGGAATGCCGGTTACTGAAGGTATAATTCAACGACAACCGGGGTTCGAAACCCTCCCATCCTGCATAAGTCTTTATGATATCGCCGCTTGAAAAATGAGTAGTATCAGTAATATTTTCTTCCTGGTAAGGCAAATCATCGGCGTATTGATAAACCGTTTGTTCGCCGTAATTCGCAAATAAAGAATACCGCAATCCATATTGTACGGTAAAGTTATCCGAGATACTTTGCTCGTTGCTGAGGTATATGGCCGGTTCTATTGCCCTTTTTCGTTCCACACTTATATCCTGAAAAATGGACTCGTCATTCAACGCTTCTGTGGCGCCCGGGTCAAAAGCATAAAACAATGCATTTACTCCAAACTCAATCCGGTTATTGGGATTCGGGTAATAGCTGAAGTCCATCTTCGCGTTATAATTTTGAATGGCACTCTTCCATTCAAACGCTTGAAATCCTTCAGGTACCCCAAGTGAATAACTGTATTTACTGTATACAAGCGTCGTATTCAGAAAAAGCTTGCTGTTGAACAAGTGGTTCCATCTCAGCGATCCCGTTCCGTTTCCCCATCTGGCCTTGAATTGGTTGTCGAAATTCATTACGTCATCACCAAAATAACCGGATAGAAAAAGCCTGTCGCGCTCTCCGATTTTATAATTCACTTTGGCGTTGAGGTCGTAGAAATATACTGTTGTTCCTTTCAGATCTTTAAAAAGCGGAAAGAACAGGTCGATGTACGAGCGACGGCCAGATATCATGAAAGAAGCTTTGTCCTTTACAATCGGCCCTTCGAGCATGAGCCTACTGGAAATGAGCCCAAGCCCTGCTGATCCGTGAAATTTCTTCATGTTTCCCTCAATTTGCCTAACGTCCAGAACGCTCGATAATCTTCCACCATATTTTGCCGGAATACCGCCTTTATATAGCTTGAAATCTTTTATCGCGTCGGCGTTAAAAACCGAAAAGAATCCGAACAAGTGAGAAGAGTTGAAAACCGGTGCTTCATCCAGTAATATGAGGTTCTGATCGACATTTCCACCTCGCACATTAAATCCCATGGCTCCCTCCCCAACCGTACTCACACCGGGCAAGAGCTGCAGGGTTCGGATGACATCAACTTCTCCCATAAACTGTGGAATTTTCCGGATGGTTTTAATGTCGAGTTTTTCTACACTCATCTCGATACTTCTTATGTTCTCATCGGCACGTTCTGTGGTGATTTCCACTTCGTTTAATTGTACGTCTCCCGGAGAGAGTTCAATGTTTAGGGTCTGGTCTTTATTGAGTTCAATTTGACGCGTTAAAGTATTGTAACCAACAAATGAATAAGTGAGTGTATAAGATCCTTCGGGCAATGACAAGGAGTAAAAACCATATACATTTGATGTGGTTCCCCGTTCTTTTTCCTGAACGTAAAGCGCAGCGCCGATTAGTTCTTCACCGCTTGAGCCATCTGTAAGATACCCGCTAATGGTGAAATTCTGTGCAACTCCCCCCAGAGATGTGATGAGAAAGAAAAGTAACGAAACCAACAATTTCATAAAAGGGCCATTAAAGTGGGGCAAAAATGGTGCAAATATAACTGTCCTGCACAAGTTTATGATGATCGCAGACAGGTGAATTTGAGCGGTTGAATGATTGGGAATAAATACTAATTCAATCCATTGGGTTTCACCACATATTACAGTGACTCTACACCTATTATTTCGTCTGGATTAATTTCCAGCGCTAACCTGTGCGCCCGGTCGAGTTGTTGCAATTTGAGCGCCTGGCGATAAGCGTTGTGTTCCCTTTGGCTGGCAAAGTACAGTTTATTATGATCGAATTCATGTTCCCACAGGACACCAAATACCTCTTTACCGGATCGTAATCGGAACCGGCAATGTAGATGAAAATAGAGTGATAAATCGTGTTTGGTCATGGCGCTTTCTGCTAGCTCCAAGGTAGGGAGTTTATGCTGAATCTGCGCTGCAATTTTTTCAACAATCGACGAACATATTATTCGCCAATAAGTTGTCTTGTTACTTTTTAGCACGCTTATACACAGGTACTGTCGAACAAGGTTCGCCATACATCAAGCTGCGTACTACAGGTTGTAACCTGTTCACCAATTCCGAAAAAGCCGAAGCATGAAACTTAACATCGCCACATCCTTTCACGACAACCCGCGCATCGGTGTACGGTGCGATATCGATTTCACGAATAGCATCGTGGAGCAATATAGTTTCCAGTTCCTCTGGTGATGCAACTGCCGTTCTTTGGGCATACGGCGCCAGGGCGGATGCGATGAGCATAAAAGCCCAATCGGGAATGATGGCGTCTGCCGAACAAAATACTGCAACATACTTGTCTTGATAAGAGCTCCAGTTATGGGTTTTAACAAATTCCCGGAAGTCTTTTTCTTTCAGCACAAGCTCTTGCCAAAGCACATCTTTCAGATCGACAACAGCTCGCTCTCCTTTCGGAGAAAATTCCGCGAGATCAATACTGATTAGCCCACTTGCGGCAACTTTATTGACGAGTTCGGTACTCATAAAAAACCCAGTTCGAGTTGTGCTTCTTCGCTCATCATGTCTTTATTCCATGGTGGTTCGAATACGATTTCAACTTTGGCAGATGAAATATCGTCGATTCCGGCAACTTTTTGCTCGACCTCCATGGGTAAGGATTCTGCAACCGGGCAATTTGGTGAGGTGAGCGTCATCAAAAGATCTACGTGATGATCATCTTTAATATTGATTTCATAAATCAATCCCAACTCATACACATCTACGGGAATTTCCGGATCGTAAATCGATTTTAACACCGAAATGACCTTATTCTCGAGCATTTGTTTTTCCTGCAGTTCCATATCAGTTCGTTTGCGTGTCTTTAGCCCGGAATGCGAGAGCGTAAATTTTCATTTGTTTGATCATTGCCAGCAATCCATTGCTTCGGGTTGGGGATAAGTGTTCTTTCAGGCCTATTTTATCGATGAAGTACAATTCAGTATCCAGAATGCTTTCGGGACTATGACCATTCAAAACACGCACAAGGGTTGCAATAATTCCTTTGGTAATGATCGCATCACTGTCTGCGGAATAATAAACCCGCCCATCTTCGAATACAGCGTTGAGCCATACCTGAGACTGACAACCCCGGATCAGGTATTCTTTCGTTTTTAGCTCCGGGTTAATCAACGGCAATTCTTTACCCAGACCAATAAGGTGCTCGTATTTGTCCATCCAATCTTCGAGCATTGAGAATTCTTCGGTTACTTCTTCCTGCAATTCATTTATGTGCGCTATGTCATTTTCGATGCTCATTGAATGTTTTTCAAGACAACATGGTTTGGGCTTTCCTGATTCCGTTAACCAGCGCATCTACCTCCGCGAAAGTGTTGTAAGCTACCAGAGAGACCCGTACAGTTCCCGAAATTCCACAACGATTCATTAATGGTTGGGTACAATGGTGGCCCGTGCGCAAGGCAATTCCCATTTTGTCCAGTAGTACGCCGAGGTCGTAGTGATGAATTCCCTCAAGGTTGAAGGCAATGATATTTGCTTTGTTCGCAGCGGTGCCCAATGGTGTATAACCCTCAAGCGTTTTCAGAGCGGCTTCGGCATATTCAAGCAAATCTTTTTCGTATCGTGCCAGTTGATTCAAACCGGTTTTTTCGATCCAGTCAATGGCCGCTCCGAGGCCAATAATACCAGCAATGTTGGGCGTCCCTGCTTCATATTTAAAAGGCAAGGTATTGTAGGTGGTGTGCTCAAAAGTCACATGTTCAATCATTTCTCCACCACCTTGATACGGAGGCAAAGCCGCGAGCAGGTCGTATTTACCATATAAGATTCCAGCGCCTGTCGGGCCATACATTTTGTGTGCCGAAAAAGCATAAAAATCGCATCCCAGTTCGGCAACATTCAGTGGAGTGTGTGCAACTGCCTGAGCTCCGTCGATAAGGGTCAGGGCTCCTGCTTTGTGCGCAAGATCAATTATTTCTTTAATCGGGTTGATGGTTCCGAGAGAATTGGAAATATGAACAAGGGCCACCACTTTGGTGCGGGCGCTCAATAATGCCCCCAGGTGCTTCATGTCGAGGACTCCATCGTCTTCGACACGTGCAACTTTCAAAACCGCACCGCTTCGTTCGCAAGCCAATTGCCATGGAACTATGTTCGAATGATGCTCCATTTCCGTGATGAGTATTTCATCTCCGGGCTTGAGCATGCTTTGCGACAGAATATGACTGACCAGGTTGATGGAAGCTGTAGTCCCGCTGGTAAAAATGATTTCTTCTTCGCGGTGAGCACCGATAAATTTCGATACTTTTTTTCTTACACCTTCTCCTGCTTCAGTGGCTTTCTGGCTGAGATGATGAACACCACGATGTACGTTGCTGTTGTAGGTCTCGTAATAATGTGACATGGCATCTATTACGGTCTGAGGCTTATGAGTCGTCGCTGCACTGTCCAGATAAATGAGGTCATTTCCGTTCACCTTTTGCTGCAGAATCGGAAACTGCTTTCGGACATTTTCCGCAAAGTCAGTGAGTTGAACAGAAGGTTTAACAGCGGCATCCATCATTCTTCGAATTTTTGATAAATGTGTGCGCGGATTGCTTCGTTTTCTATTTGATTCAACACTTCGCCGGCAAAAGCAGCCAGTAGCATTTGTTGTGCGTCTTCTTTGCCAATGGCTCGGGTTTGGAGGTAAAAAACAGCTTCTTCATCCATTTGGCCGGTGGTAGAGCCATGACTGCATTTCACATCATCGGCATAAATTTCGAGCTCGGGTTTTGAATAAATCTGAGCATCTTCAGACAACAGCAAGTTGCTGTTTTGCTGAAAGGCATTCGTTTTTTGTGCGTCCGGACGAACGATAACTTTTCCGTTAAAAACACCGGTGCTTTTATCCGATAGAATGCACTTGTACAATTCCGAAGAATCGCAATGGGGCACAGCGTGGTCGACGAACGTGTTGTTGTCCAAATGTTGATCCCCTTTCAGGGAACAAAGACCATTCAGACGTGCAAATGCATTTGAGCCGGAAAGTTTGATGTGCAAATTGTTTCGGGTCCATGCGCGTCCTGTGGGAGCAGTGAGAATGGAAAAGTGACCCCCGTTTTCTACACGAACATAATCGGTGCTGTGGTGAAAATGTTGGGCAGACTGGGATTCGATTTTATTCCAGGTCAACATGGCATTTTCGGCAACAAATATCTCAGACAAAGCATTTGTAAATCCGGCATGAGTATCTCCCTCGAAAGATTGCACAATCGTTGATTTTGAACCTCGTTTTGCGTGAACGATTAGTCGAGGCTGGCTGAGATGGTTTTCGCCCGTGGACCAATGTGCGATATGAATCGGCCGGTCTGTTGAAGTGTTTTCGTCAATGGTGATAACGGCTGTTTGTGGACAATAGGCCGTGTTCAAAGCCTCCAGTACATGTTTTTTTGGTTGGGCGAGCACGTTGAATTTTTCCGGTAAATCTTCTGAAGCATCTATTAATTTAAGCGATAGGCCTTCCGGAAGTTGTTCGCTTCTAGTGGCGTTAAAAACCCCATTCACGAAAACCAACAAAACTGCATTCGCATCGGAAATGGTGGAAATGTCAGATTTGGCTATTGAAGCATCTGTAAATCGGAACTCATTTTTGGTGAGCTTGCTGAGCCGGGTATATTTCCAAAATTCGCTTTTGGTTGTAGGGAACGGTAACGAATCCAGGTCTGCAATGGCTGCTGTGTTTTGCGTTCGATTGACCAGGCCATAAACAGTTTGATACGACTCGGCAATGGCATCGACAAAAGGGGTGAGGCGTGCGCTTATTGCGGTCTTTACATTCATGCTTCTACCTTTTGTTCATCCTTAATCCAATCGTATCCTTTCTCTTCGAGTTTCAACGCGAGTTCTTTGGTGCCGGTTTTTACGATTTTACCTTCGAATAAAACGTGTACAAAATCCGGAACGATGTAATCCAGCAATCTCTGATAGTGGGTGATGATCACAAAAGATCGATCGGGTGATTTCATCGTATTGACGCCGTGCGCCACAATGCGCAGGGCATCAATATCAAGACCTGAATCGGTTTCGTCCAGAATACCGAGTTTGGGTTCCAGCATCGCCATCTGGAAAATCTCATTTCGCTTTTTCTCACCACCTGAAAATCCTTCGTTCAGCGCTCTGTTCGTGAGCTTTCCGTCCAGTTGGACAAGAGAGGATTTTTCCTTCACCATTTTCAGAAATTCTCCGGCAGTTAATTTACTATCTCCGCGGTAATCGCGTACTTCATTGACGGCGGCTTTCAAAAAGTTGATGTTGCTCACACCCGGTATTTCTACCGGATACTGAAAAGCAAGGAAAACGCCCGCTCTGGCTCGAATTTCCGGAGCAATTTCCAGGAGATTTTCTCCGAGAAAATCAATGGATCCTTCGGTTACTTCGTATTCTTCGCGCCCCGCTAAAACTGAAGCGAGGGTACTTTTGCCAGATCCATTCGGACCCATTATGGCGTGTATTTCGCCGGGTTTGACCGAAAGGTTCAAACCTTTCAGGATCTCGTTCCCTTCTATTCTAACGTGTAAGTTCTTTATTTCTAACATTTCTTATTGTTTATCCTACGCTGCCTTCCAGAGATATGGCTAGCAGTTTTTGCGCTTCAACAGCGAACTCCATAGGCAATTGGTTCAATACTTCTTTCGCGTATCCATTTACGATCAGGCTGATTGCTTTTTCTTCGTCCAGACCGCGTTGCAGACAATAAAATATTTGATCCTCTCCAATTTTTGAGGTGGTGGCTTCGTGCTCTACTTTGGCCGTTGAATTTCCTACTTCGATATACGGGAATGTGTGTGCTCCGCATTGATCGCCCATTAGCAGTGAATCACACTGGGAGAAATTGCGTGAGTTTGAAGCGCTTTTGTTGATTTTTACAAGACCCCGGTATGAATTCTGACTATGGCCGGCCGAAATTCCTTTGGAAATGATCGTGCTTTTCGTGTTTTTGCCGATATGAATCATCTTCGTGCCGGTGTCCGCTTGCTGGTAATTGTTTGTTACCGCTACCGAAAAAAATTCTCCTACGGAGTAGTCGCCTTTCAGAATGCAGGACGGATACTTCCAGGTGACGGCCGATCCGGTTTCAACCTGGGTCCATGAAATTTTGGAACGCAAACCATCGCAGAGTCCTCGCTTGGTGACAAAGTTGAAGACTCCGCCTTTTCCTTCTGAATCTCCCGGAAACCAGTTCTGAACGGTTGAGTATTTGATTTCAGCTCCTTTCAGACAAACGAGTTCTACTACAGCAGCGTGCAACTGATTTTCATCCCGCGATGGAGCGGTACAACCTTCGAGATAGCTCACATAACTGTCTTCATCGGCAATCAGTAATGTGCGCTCAAATTGCCCGGTTCCGGCTTCGTTGATGCGGAAATAGGTCGAGAGCTCCATAGGACATTTTGAGCCTTTGGGAATGTAACAAAACGAACCATCCGTGAACACAGCGGAATTTAGAGCCGCGTAATAATTATCGCTTTTGGGAACGACCGTGCCGAGATATTTTTTGACCAGTTCCGGATGTTCTCGTACCGCTTCGCTGAATGAACAGAATATAATACCCAATTCACCGAGCTTCTTTTTGAAGGAAGTAGCTACCGAAACGCTGTCCATTACGAAATCCACCGCTACTCCTGAAAGCCGTTTTTGTTCTTCCAGAGATATTCCAAGCCGGTCCATGGTTTTGCGCATTTCGGGGTCAACTTCGTCCAGACTCTCCAGCGTTTGTTTCTTTTTCGGTGCTGCGTAATAGGTAATGTTTTGAAAATCCGGTTTTTCGTATTTTACATGGGCCCAATCCGGCTCCTCCATCTGCAACCATTTTCGATAAGCATCCAATCTCCATTCAAGCATCCATTCGGGTTCTTCCTTCTTTTCAGAAATCAGCCGTATGATGTCTTCGTTCAGCCCTTTTGGAACCCGGTCAGATTCAATATCAGAAGTAAATCCAAAAGCATATTCGCGATTGGTGACCTCTTTAAGTAGCTTCTCTTCTTCTCGTTGCGCCATTCTATTGCACCGGTTTTATATTGAAAAACTCTCGCCACAACCACAGGTGCGCGAAGCGTTTGGATTCACGAAAACAAAACCTTTTCCATTCAGGCCGCCGGAGTACTCCAGTTCTGTTCCAACCAGGTACAGAAAGCTCTTTTTATCGACTACTACTTTGACTCCGTTGTCTTCAAATATCTTGTCGGTTTCTTTGAGTTCTGTATCAAAACTCAGATTGTACATCAGCCCCGAGCATCCGCCACCCTGCACGCCTACCCGCAAAAATGATTCTTTGGGGTAATCGTCTGATTGGAGTATTTTCTCTACTTGTTGACGTGCACTGTCGTTTACTCGTATCATGGTTCTAATGATTTAAAACACTGGGCAACCAGCCTTAATTTAGACTTATTCTAAATAGAGCTGATTTTGCTGCGCAAAGGTACCTAAAATAAGATGAGTTGCCAAGAAAGTACTCACGTGTTTATGGTATTTAAGATGAAATTGTCCGTCATAAAAAATTGCTCAAATCATTTTCATCGGATACGTCAGACCTATGACGTTCGTGATTTGTTCTCTTTAAACTGTAATTTTGCAGTATGTTCGAAAACAAAGCAACCACATCATTATCCACGCTGGGAGAGTTCGGCCTTATCGATCACCTGACGGGGAGTATAAAACCCATTCATTCATCTACTTTAAAAGGTATTGGGGATGATGCAGCGGTAATTGCTGCGGGTAATGAAGTGCTGGTGGTAACTACGGATATGCTGGCCGAAGGCATTCATTTCGATGTCTCATACGCACCATTGAAGCATCTCGGTTATAAGGCTGTTGTGGTCAATTTGTCCGATATATGTGCAATGAATGCCCTGCCTCAGCAAATAACAATTTCCCTTGCTATTTCCAGTAAGTACACACTTGAAGCATTGGAGGAACTGTATAGCGGAATGATTCTGGCGGCTGAAAAATATGGAGTTGACATTGTTGGTGGTGATACAACTTCGTCGGCCGTTGGATTGGTGATCAGCATAACCGCTATTGGCCGCTGCAAGCCGAAAAACGTAGTTTATCGGAGCGGGGCTAAAGTCAATGACATTCTTGTCGTGAGTGGAGATCTCGGTGGTGCTTACATGGGGTTGCAGATACTGGAGCGAGAGAAAGAAGTTTTTCAAGCCGCACCCCAAAGTCAACCGGATCTGGAAGGAAACGATTATTTGTTGGAGCGGCAACTGAAACCGGAAGCCAGGACAGACATTGTTCGGTTTTTCGAAAAAGCCGGAATTCTGCCTACATCTATGATAGACATCAGTGATGGGCTGGCCTCCGAATTGCTGCACATTTGCAAAAAATCAAGCGTTGGATGTAGCGTGTTTGAAGAGAAAATCCCGATTGATCCAACCACTTATCAAAGAGCCCGGGATTTTAACCTGGACCCGACGATGTGTGCCCTTAACGGGGGAGAGGATTATGAATTGTTGTTTTCCATATCTCCGAAGGATTGGGATGCCATTAAAAACGATCCGAATCTAACCGCAATCGGGTACATCACTGAAGCGGCTGACGGGGCCCAACTTATCACAAAATCGCAAACACAACACCCGATTACAGCTCAAGGATGGGATGCTTTGAAATCTCATTAAATCGGCAGTTCAGCTTTTTCGCGCACAATATCCTTAAAAGGGCGTCGCTGCACTTTGCTTTCTGCCCAGCTTATAAAATCAAATTGTTCAAGAGCCGTGCTCTCAAAAGGATCGTCAGCAAGTGGTTTCAAGGCTTGAACCAGCGTTGAATATGTTTCCCGTTCGTCTTCTTCATCTGCTTTTAACACGTCACTGATAAACTGCAACATTGCGGTTTCAAATTTATACACTCTGTTCCGCGTTTCAAGATATCGGGAGGCGGATTTAAGAGTGTATGGGATCAATGTTCTGTTGCCCAATTCAAGGTGAATAATTAAGTTGAGTAATTGTGCAAAGCAATGGATGTCTTCGCTTTCGTCTATGTTTACATTGTTGAGTAATTCGTTAATCCATTTCAATGACTTGGAATAATCGCCGGTTCCGAAATAAAGTATCGCGATACTAAAATAAAAAGAGGCCTTCCTGACACTGCTCATTTTATGTCGATATTTTTGCAGGCCAGCTTCTACCCGTGGGATAATTTTCAATCCTTTTTCGAATTCTCCGGTTAAGGCATATAACGTTAACTCAATACTATAGGCCGAATTAAATAACCGAATGTCCAGATTCTCATTTGAATTGATGACCAGTTTGTCCGGTACTTTCCTGAGCTTTTTTAAATAAAGAAACGCTTCATCAAAACGTTTCAGCTGCATTCCTACATAAATAGCATTGGTTAGCACCGATACATAGGTATTGGGCTCTTCTTTGAATAGTGCGAAGTTTTTCTCAATCAATTGAATATTTTTTTCGAGAAATTCATAACACTTTAGATAATTTCCGGTACCAAAATAAAAGGCACTGTATATGTGAAAATAAAGGTAGCGAGACTGAATAAATAGTTCAGATTCCTCTCTGTTGAGCAGAGTATGATCGATAAGTTGTTTAAACTTTTCGATATCCTCCTGCGAACGAGCTTTTCCTTTCCTGAAGAGAATATTGAATAAATGACTTTTTACATTCCAGTATTCATTGTAGACCTCTATCAACTTGGCGATTCGTTTGTCTTCATCCAGTATTGCATCGATTTCACGAGCAGAAACACCTTCGTAGTTGTCTTTTTCGATCAGCATTTTTTCCCAGTTCAATATCTCAATCAGAATTGTATTCTTTTCGAATTTATAAGCCAGTCGCTTAGCACTTCTCAAAAGTTTATAACTCTGGTCATAAAGCGATTTTTTGTAAAGAAGTTCCACTGAATGCAACAGTCTTCGCAGTTCAGCATCAATAGAACTTTTGGAGTAAAAGGCATCGAGACTCCGCAAAATGGTAGAATACAGCCTGTTTTTTGTGAGGGAAAAGCGTTGTACAAATGTTTCGTTTTTAAATTTTTGTTTTAAGGTGTCTTCATTGTATGAATCCAATTTATCCATAGCATCGAAAAGCAGTAAATAATTGTTTTTAGCCCCTGAAACGCCCCCTGATGTAAAGAGCCGGAAATAGCGTTTCTCCGGTTTTGACAGGGATTTAATTAGTGTAAAAAGATGGTCTGATGCTTTGTTAGACATGTGTTTTTTCCGTTACTTTTTATTCAGATAAAACAGCCATAGAGATGTAAATTATTCTCTGAAGCGAATTTTCTTCAATGAAATACATCAGCTGCCGCCAGTAGTGTGGAGACAATTGATGTCGATAAAAAGATAGGAAAAAATACTACACTTAATCCTTAGAACCGGAATTATTCCAGACACCAAAACGTGCCTTAGAATTGAAATTAAAGGGGGAGGTGAGTAGCTGTTATTTAATTTGGAGATCTTCCGCTATTGTTATCAGAGGAAGCAGCACCGCTGCCTGAAGTCCTTGGTCTTGCACCTTCGTCTTCATTGTCGCTGTCGTCATTGATCGTGTCATCATCCCCGCTACCATCTGAATCATCCCCGGAACCATCATCAGTACCTGACGCAGTATTATTGATTATTACGACCTGATCGCTGGCGTCCAATGTCTTATTGTCCATATTCGATGATTCTTCATCGTCAGAATCATCATTAACGCGCAGGTCCTGTGGACTAAACTGGGATTCTGGCTGCCCATCTTCGGGGCAATGATCGTCGAGTTCGAACTTCTCACAGGAAGTGGCGAGGCCGAGAATCAGAATAAATGATATGAGTTGAAAACTTTTTTTCATAGTGCAAACAAGGCAATAGGTGTCAAACATACAGAATGTTCAGGAAAAAATCAAGCAGTTAAGCTGTTTTGTACTGAACTTTTTAGTGGAAATGTGATTGCTACTAGTGTTCCCCTGGCTTCAGGATGGGTTTCTTTGAGATCGACGGGCCCTTCAATTTTGAAATTCTGATCAGTCATTTTACGGAACAAGTCTATTCTGTTCTGGTTAATTTGCATCCCTTGCGGAACATGATGACCTTCGCTTTCCTCCCGCACTTTTCGACTTTCTGTAATTCCTATTCCGTTGTCGCGTATTTTTATTACAACATCTTCTTCATTTCGACTTACGGTCACCGTAATTTCCCCTGTACCTTCCATGGGTAAAATCCCGTGCCAGATGCTGTTTTCCAAATAAGGCTGAAACAACATTGTGGGAATGTTTACGGAATGAGCGTTGACCGATGGATCGACGTTTATCGAATAGGTGAATTTGTCAGGAAAGCGCATATTTTCTAAGGAAAGATATAGTTCGATTCGTTCAATTTCGTCAGCAAGAGTGGTAAAGTTCGATTGAGAGCTGTCCAGATTTTTGCGAATTAGGCGCGCGAAACTTGAAAGGTACTTATTGGCGGACAGTTTGTCCTGTCGGTTGATATAATACTGAATCGAATTCAGCGCGTTGAAAATGAAGTGACGGTTCATGCTGGAATTCAGAGTTTGTTGTTCAAGAGCAAGCATACGGGAGGTGTATACCAATTGTTGGGTATTGCGTTTTCTTTCTTCGATTTTGAGAATTGCATAAATCAAAGTAAGAACGATTAATATTCCACTGGCAATTGACAGTATAATAAACCACCATGTGCGGTAGAAAGGAGGTAAAATTGTAAACTCAAAATTGTCAATCTGCTCATTTGTTTCAATCCCTTCAATTCTAGCACGAACCTTAAAATTGTAATGACCGTGGGGCAAAGAAGCGTAGGTAGCAAAATTTGTCGGGGTCTCCGGGAGCCAATCTTCGTCTATTCCTTCCAACATATATTGATACACAACTTTTCCCGGATTCGAAAAGTATAGTCCTACAAATTCAAAAGTCAGATGATTGTTTTTCGGCTGAAGTTCGAGACCTATCGGCAGCCCTGTACGAAAGTCAATGCTATCTGCAAATTCCTGCCAGTTTTTTTCTTCCAGAATGAGTTTTACATTGTTGATCAATACTTTCGGTTGATGTCGGGAGGCATCAAAAACATCGGCTGCTCCATCATACCGAATTACCCCTTCGGTTGTCCCGAACCAGAGTTGACCGTTTGTATTCAGATACACAGCATTTTGGTTGCATTCAAGACTCGCAAGACCTTCCTGGTCGGTAAAATGTTTCACCTTTACGGAACCGTCGTGATGAAAAGCATCCAGATCAATAACAAACAATCCGTTATTCGTACCGATGTACATTAAATTCTGGAGTCCTTCCTGCAAAAAATTAATCGTATTCGAGCCAAAACCATCACTGAAGACTACGGGTTCCAATTGATGATTCTCAAGCGTGAATAATCCGCCCTTAGTCCCTACCCAGATGCGCCCGTTTTGATCTTCCAGACCGTTATAAACCACGCTGTTTTTAAAGTCATTCGGGATATTGTACAAGCGGTATCCATCATCAGTAGTGCGAATCAACCCATTCTCTGCGCCAAACCACAGGTCTCCGTTTTTGGATTCAAAAATTCCTCTCACCCTGGTTCCTGGAAAAGAAGGCAATTCACTTTTATCCAGAAATCGATCTTCATCAAAAACTGCAATTCCATCGACGACACCGAACCATAATCGTCCACGCTGATCTTCGTGTATGGCGGTCACTCGTTCGAAATACTCATC
>CAZJLZ010000028.1:0-3176 GCA_964546775.1 uncultured Cryomorphaceae bacterium
ATGCCGTTGTGGTTTATACCCCAGCTGTTCCTAAAAACCATCGCGAACTTACTGCATTAAAGGCGCTCGGATACGAGACATTGAAAAGATCGGCAGCCCTCGGTGAATTGGTAGTAGATTTTAAAACCATCGCCGTAGCAGGTACCCACGGCAAAACGACGACCTCGGCACTGATTGCACACATTCTTACCGAAAGCGGTTTTGGCTGCAATGCTTTCCTCGGTGGAGTGAGCACCAACTACAACAGCAATTTACTGATAGATCAGAACAGCCAATACGCAGTAGTTGAAGCCGATGAATACGATCGTTCGTTCCTGACGCTTCGCCCCGAAATGGCCATCGTTACCTCTGTGGAAAGCGATCATCTTGATATTTATGGCGATGCCGACCAGCTCACCGCTGCATTTCGGGAATTTGTTCAGCAGATACAACCGGATGGTTTGTTGCTTGCTCGAAAAGGATTGGAATTGGTACCGAAAGTTTCCTTGCAGGAGTACGCCATTTCCGAACGGGCAGATATACAGGCAGAGAATGTACAGGTAGAAAACGGAGAGTACCGGTTTGATCTCCAAACACCAACTGAAAACATCTCAAAACTGAAACTCGGATTGCCGGGCCGGCACAATGTCGAGAATGCACTCGCTGCTGTGGGAATTGCAATGGCATTGGAAATTGATGGAACGGCCATTCGCAATGCACTCAGTTCTTTCCGGGGAGTGAAACGAAGGTTCGAAGTTCATCTCAATTCACCAGAACAGGTGTATATCGATGACTATGCGCATCATCCGACGGAAATTACCGCTTTCGTTTCTTCGGTGCGCGAAATGTATCCTCATCGACGAATTACAGGGGTTTTTCAACCGCATCTGTACTCAAGAACGCGCGATCTCGCGAAGGAATTCGCGGTTGCACTCTCGCTACTCGACGAAGTGATTTTACTCGAAATATATGCTGCCCGGGAGAATCCTATAGACGGTGTTTCAGCGGGAATGTTGCTGGATCTGATCAATACCAGTGACAAAAAAGTGCTGTCTGGTGATGACATGATGGCTCACATCCGGAAGCAAAAACCAGAAGTATTGGTTACGATGGGTGCAGGAGATATCGACCAGTGGGTAGAACCGATTAAAAAAGCCCTGATGTCATGAAAATGATCCTGCACAAAATATCGCCATTGCTCGGACTGCTCGTACTGCTTTTGTTGTTTGGTTTTGTTACCCGGCACCAAATTCAATCCACATGCACCGGAGTTGAAATTGACGTTCAGTCAGCGGCAGAAATGTTTTTTATCGATCGCGAAGATGTTTATCACCAGGTGGTCAACGCGGCGGATTCTGTAGAAGGAAGGAAGTTGATCGATCTGGATGCGCAGATGATTGAAAACTCTATTGCTACCATGCCTGAGGTGAAAGATGTCGATGTATTTAAAACCATCAATGGAAAATTGAAGGTAAAAGTGGATTTGCGCGTACCCATTGCCCGAGTTTTTCACCCGAATGGACATTCTTTTTACCTCGATCAGGAGGGTGGTTTGATGCCGCTTTCAACGAAATATACCGCCCGGATTTTAACCGTGAATGGATTTGTTTGGGACACCAAAATCCCCGCTGATAAAGAGGTTCCGGAGGTTTCAATTTGGGATCAACAACAGAAGGACATTTACCATCTGGCCACGTTTATCGAAGCCGATCCGTTCTGGAAAGCACAAATTCAACAAGTGTATGTTGACGAAAACCTTGAATACGTGCTCATTCCAAGGGTAGGAAATTATGAAATTGAGTTCGGAAATATGGACCATGTCGAAAGGAAGTTTAAACAGCTTAATGCCTTCTACGAACAGGCGTTAAGCAAAACCGACTGGAACAAGTACCAATCAATAAATCTCAAATACAAGGATCAAATCGTCTGCAGAAAAAAATAAAACACCATGGAATCACCAGAAATAATCGTTGGCCTCGACATCGGAACCACAAAAATTGCCTGCCACGTTGGTAGGAAAAATGAATTTGGAAAAATTGAAATTCTGGGCTCCGGGAAATCGGAGTCGCTAGGTGTAATGCACGGCGTTGTTACCAATATTGAAAAAACCGTACAGTCCATTCGTGCAGCCGTTGAACAGGCCGAAGAGATCAGTGGCGAAGAAATTACCGTCGTGAATGTCGGAATAGCCGGACAGCACATCAAAAGTTTGCAGCACCGCGGAATTCTTACCCGCAACACCCTCGAGGACGAAATTGAACAGAAGGATATCGACGCCCTGATCGAGGATATGTACAAACTCGTGATGCAACCCGGAGAGGAAATCATCCACGTATTGCCACAGGAGTATATTGTCGACAACGAGCAAAACATCAAAGATCCGATTGGTATGTCTGGTATTCGTCTCGAAGCCAATTTTCACATCATCACCGGACGAATTGCTGCAGCCAAGCACATTTACAAATGTGTGGCAAAAGCAGGACTTGAAGTAGCAGGTCTGATCCTTGAGCCGCTCGCATCATCGGAATCCGTGCTCAGCGACGAAGAGAAAGAAGCCGGTGTAGTGTTGGTGGACATCGGAGGTGGCACAACCGATCTGGCCATTTTTCAGGATGGAATCATACGGCACACAGCCGTTATACCTTTCGGGGGAAATGTGATCACCGAAGACATCAAAACCGGTTGCACGATTATGAAGAAGCAGGCCGAATCGCTGAAGTGCAAATTTGGATCGGCGCTCAGCAGCAATAGTCAGGAAAACGAAATCGTTTGTATTCCCGGATTGCGTGGTCGTGAGCCGAAAGAAATTTCCCTGAAAAATCTGGCGAACATTATCCAGGCACGGATGGAAGAAATCATCGAGCACGTGTACTACGAGATCAAGAACTCCGGGTACGAACGCCAGTTGATCGCCGGTATCGTCGTTACAGGTGGCGGTTCACAGCTTCGTCACATTGCGCAACTGTTCGAATTCATCACGGGAATGGATGCGCGCATCGGATATCCGAACGAGCATCTTGGAAAATCCACCGAAAACGAAATTGCGAGTCCTTCTCATGCTACTGGGGTTGGCCTCGTGATCAAAGGATTTCAGCAATACGAAAAAACGAAACACAAGCACAGCTCCGTTAAAAACCACTCGCGCAAAACCCAGGGCGGATTCTTCGATAAGATTTTTGCCAAAGGCAAAGAATGGT
>CAZJLZ010000029.1:0-6350 GCA_964546775.1 uncultured Cryomorphaceae bacterium
TTTTTATCTGTATCAATGCGCTGTTGATTGCATACATCGTAAATTTCAAAGGATATTTTTTAACGGCAGGTGTTCTCGGCGTTCTACTCATCGCACAAGGATGGGAACTGTTGCACTTCTCATCACGCCTGCAGCGCAAACTCACTTTGCTGTTTTCATCCATTCGCAACCGCGACTTTACATTGCAATTTCGTTCTCGAAGCGGCACTACACAGCAAGATCTTTTTCACGATGAAATCAATGAATTGCTCCTTTCGTATCGCAAAGTGAAGATTGAAAAGGAACAACAGTTTCAGTTTTTACAACACATCATCGATTTTTTGTTTACGGGCATCGTCAGCTTCACTTCCGACGGCAAGCTCCAGCTATTCAACCGCCAGGCGCGTGAAATACTATTCACGCCTTCTATGGCCAAATGGACATTTCTAAAAGAAAGGATTCCGGAATTCAGCAGCGTTGTGGAGCAGATGCGGTTTGGCGAACAGCGGCTGCTCGAAATCGTCATCAACGACCAGGAGTTGAAGCTCAGCTTGTACAAAGACCAGATGAAAATCGGTGATGAGGTACATACGGTAGTGAGTTTCCAGAATATCTCAGGAGAGGTGGAAAAAAAGGAACTGGAAGCCTACCAGAAACTGATACGAATTCTCACCCACGAGATTATGAACTCGGTGACCCCGATGATCTCGATCAGCGACACTTTGCTGCACTTGATTGGTGCTGATAAAAACGATGAAAACAGCGAGGACTTGAAAAGCGGGCTGAAGACAATTCACGAACGAAGTCAAGGTATCATGCACTTTGTGGAGGACTATCGAAGTTTAATCTCATTGCCTTCTCCAAACAAAGAATCTGTTCAAGTCAAGAGTTTGCTGGAAGATGTGGTGCGTTTGTTTCGCGAGGAAACAAAAAAAGCCAAAATAAACACCACCGTAAACTGTCCTGAAAAACTATACCTCTTGGTTGATCCCGGTCAAATGAAGCAAGTATTGATCAACCTGATTAAAAACAGCATCGAAGCGCTGAAAGAAACGACCGCAGGAAAAATTGAATTGGTTGCGACGATTGAATTCCATTACATTCATATCTCCGTCACCGATAACGGCCCGGGGATTCCACAAGAAAAGTTAAATCACATTTTTATTCCATTTTTCTCGACCAAAGAAAAGGGAAATGGTGTGGGGCTAAGTTTGGCCAAAAGCATAGTCAATCTGCACGATGGCAGATTAAAAATTCAAAGTACGCCAGGAAAAACAAGTTTCACAATCACATTACCTTCCAAAAATAAATAGTCATCCGAAACCTTGGCACCTTCCTTGCGTAGAAAGAAGTGATTTGGTTAATAGATTGGTTAACATGATTGGTTAAAGTACGAAGACCCCGGCATCCCGCCGGGGTCTTCGTTTTTTGGATATCTTGATGATAAGTTGATCTAGATCTGAACGACCAGATACTTGGTGACACTCCAGAATTCTTTCGGATTCTTAATGACGAGTTTATAATCCTCATCCGTTTCGCCGACAAATTCATAAGATGTAGTTGGATGGTTGGACAGTACTTCCGCATCCATACTGCTCAGATTGATTTGCGATAACTCTCTTCTGTCAATGGCCACGAAATCTTCCCGGACAAAATCTTGTTGCACTTGCTTTCCGGCCAGAATCCCTGCCCGTTCGGCTATTCCTTTTTCCTTTAACTCCTTAAAAGTACCGATCACATAGTAGGCCATATTGGCATCAGTCGTTATGGTTTCGATGGTTCCTTGATTGGTGCGGATCTCATTTGCGAGCTCTTCGTTCATTTTATTCAGAATATCGATCGTAAAATTCGCGGCTACGAGATTCTTCTTCAGCTCTGCAATTTCCTCATCCTTGGCTACTATCTGTGCCTCCAGTCCGGAAACCAGATTTTTGTACCTGCCGACTTCTTCATGAAAACGTGAAATCGTAGCATTCAATTCGCTGATCTTTTCGCGATTCGCTTCCAAAAGGGTATTGATATCCTGAATTTCAGCCTCGATGGCTTCGCGTTGATCTACGCTCAGTTCAACATCTCCGCTTTCCATGCGAATGGTTTCTTCCGATTCGCGTATCATGGCAAGATTTCGACTAATGGTTGAAAATGTTTCGTCAAAGGCGCGCAATACGGAATCCTTTTCTGCAGATTCGCGCGCAAGTTCTTCATTACTGGCCTCGAGTTCAGCGATTCGCTCGTCCTTTTCGGTACCATCGAATTGTTCACAGGAATAAAACATTCCAGCAAAAAGCAAAAAAGAAAGTAGGTATTTCATGTATCTGTTTTTTAGGTTGACGTCAAAGTTAGCTATTCACCGCTCAATCCGAGCAACCTGTTAAAATTAACAAGAAAAATCTTCTGAAAAATTTGGCAGCCATTATTTATCATCGTAATATTGCAATAAACAAATAATAAATGGGACTCACAAAATCAGAAATATTCACCGCCGAACAAAACGAACTGGCAATGTTGGCCAAGGTTCTGGGACATCCGGCACGGATCTCAATCCTCGAACACCTGCTTCAAATCGACAAGTGTATTTGTGGAAATCTCGTAACTGAAATCGGGCTGGCGCAACCCACCATCTCCCAGCATTTGAAAGAACTGAAAAACGCCGGGTTGATAAAAGGCAATATAGAAGGCAACAGCATGTGCTATTGTATTGACGCCACACGATGGAATGAAGCGCGTGACAGAATCCATTCCTTTTTTTCGAAAATAAATAATGTAAAGTCAAACTGTTGTTAAAATATACGACCATGAAAAACTCTGATTCCATCAAACAAATAGTGAAAGAAAAATACGGGGAAATCGCTGATCAGGATAAAGCTATGAATCAATCCTCTTGCTGCGGTGCAGGTGGTTGTTCTACAGAAGTGTACAACATCATGAGCGACAGCTATGAAAATCTGGAGGGCTATGAACCAGGTGCCGACCTTGGCTTAGGATGCGGCTTGCCGACCGAATTTGCCCGGATAAAAAAAGGTGATACAGTAATAGACCTGGGCTCTGGTGCCGGAAATGATTGTTTTGTAGCGCGTTCAATTGCGGGTGATTCCGGTCGCGTGATCGGCATCGATTTCACCCCACGAATGATTGCCAAGGCCCGTGAAAATGCACTCAAACTGGGATTCAATAATATTGAATTCCGGGAAGGTGATATCGAAGTCATGCCGGTACTGGAAAACGAAGCGGATGTGGTCATCAGCAACTGTGTACTGAACCTTGTTCCTGATAAAAAAGCCGTAATCAACGAGATCTTTCGGGTGCTGAAACCCGGAGGCCATTTTAGTATTTCGGACATTGTACTTGACGGCGAATTGCCCGAATCATTGAAACAAGATGTCGAAATGTACGCTGGCTGTGTTTCCGGTGCCATTCAGAAAAATGATTATCTCAATTACATTCAGGATGCTGGTTTTGTTGCCATCACTGTTCAGAAAGAAAAATCGATTGACATTCCGGATGACATTTTAAGAAAATATCTCAGCGCCGAAGGAATTGAGTCGATGCGCAAGGGCAGTACCGGTATTTTCAGCATTACTGTTTACGCTGAAAAACCTGGTGGTACTCCGCAATCCGAAAAATCAGAAAGCAGAACCGAATCAACCGAACCCTGTTGCTCTCCCGGAAGTGGTTGCTGTTAGTGTAACGAGAAAAGTAAAAGGCCTATGAACAAACGAATTGCATTTTTCGAGCGATATCTCACCATTTGGGTGATATCCTGTATTGTGGCAGGAATCACAATCGGAAAACTGGCTGGATCTTCCATCTCCTTTTTAAGTGATTGGACGGTTTATTCAATTAACATTCCGGTGGCAATTTTGGTTTGGTTTATGATCTTTCCGATGATGGTGCAGATTGACTTTAGCTCCATCACCAAGTTTTCAGAAAACAAACGAGGACTGGCACTTACGCTAACTGTAAACTGGCTGCTTAAACCATTTTCGATGGCGTTTTTCGCCTGGCTTTTTTTCACTAAATTATATTCTGCATGGCTCGATCCTTCTCTTGCAGCAGAGTACATTGCCGGCGCAATTCTACTTGGAGCAGCCCCATGTACGGCTATGGTTTTTGTTTGGTCCTATTTATCGGATGGCGACGCCAATTTCACATTGGTTCAGGTTTCTGTAAATGATCTGGTACTATTAATCGCCTTTATTCCAATTGTTCAACTTTTGATTGGAGTTTCTGGAATTGCCATTCCTTTTGATGTCCTGCTGACGTCGGTGGTAGCATTTGTTGTGCTACCACTGTTCGCCGGGTTTCTGGTAAACAAATGGCTGTTGAAAGCAAAAGGTGAGATCTGGTTTAAAACCATTTTTCTTCCTGCGCTGCGGCCGGTGTCTATTACGGCTTTGCTAACGACTCTCGTTTTACTCTTCGCGTTTCAGGGTGAACAAATGATCGCGCAACCGTTCAATATTCTACTCATCGCCATACCTTTAGTAATTCAGACCTATTTCATATTCTTTGTGGCGTGGCATTTAGGTCGTCGCTGGTTGAAAATTCCCTATAAAATCAATGCTCCGGCGGGAATGATCGGTGCCAGTAATTTCTTCGAACTGGCAGTAGCCGTCGCCATTTCAATTTTCGGGTTAAACTCGGGTGCGGCGCTCGTTACGGTGGTCGGAGTCCTTATTGAAGTTCCAATTATGTTATCGCTGGTACATTTCGCCAATAAACATAGATATGAGCAAACCTGAGAAAAAACGAATGCTGGTATTGTGCACCGGTAACTCATGCAGAAGTCAGATGGCTCACGGATATCTTCAAAAATTCGGAGATGGTTTGTGGGAAGTCTTCAGTGCCGGAATTGAAACCCACGGTGTTAACCCGCAAGCCATTGAAGTAATGAAAGAAGACGGTATCGATATTGCACACCACACTTCCGATCATATTGACCGGTACAAAGATTACACTTTTGATTTTGTGCTGACTGTGTGTGATCATGCGCGTGAATCCTGTCCATGGTTTCCGACAACAGCAGTTCAGATCCACCACAATTTCAGCGATCCTGGTCTGGCGACTGGGACCAAAGATGAAGTTATGACCGTTTTCCGGAATGTACGCAATGAAATCAAAAAGTTCGCGAAACACTTTATTGAGCACAACTCCGCGATGATACGCTAAGGTTCCACTACCCCACGGATATTCCAGTTGATACTGGTTTCGGTGCGATTGACAAACCGAATCCATTCCTGATCGGTGGATGCCCACATCCAATCGCCGTACGGATGCGCAGGTCCGGGATCACAGCCGATGTATTTCTGTGCAGAGGATGCCGTAAAACGCAATGCAATCCACAGTGGTTGATTGTCAATAAGAACAGTGTCACTGATTTGATGCACATTCCATTTCAGGCGCTGAATCTGGGTGGCAATGTTTGAAGATGAATAAACGAGGTTTTCTTCTTCAATGTCATCTCCTTTGTAAATTTTCATCGTTGCTGACGTTGGTTTTTCAGCCATGTAGTATTGAACGGCAACGACAGTTCCATTTTGTAAATCTTCCAGTTCATCGCTCGAAAACTTAACCGCTACTTCATAATTACCGGTTTCCAACTCCGGGGCATCCATGTTGTAACCATCATGATGAAGAGCCATTTGCCCTGATTCGAGTGCGGGTGGATTGTTGTTTACTTCCGGTGGATTGACGTCTTTGTCTTTGCACGAAAACATTAGGGAAAACGACAGAAAAAACAATAACCATCTCATATTCATAGATTTTTTAACCAATCCAAAAATACACAGAACCATTAAAAGGCTGCGCTGGGCTTATTGATTAATTTTGCGTATCCTTATTAGGCTATGAGCACGACTATCAGACCTTTTATTTTTCAGACAATTTTTACGGCTGTTTTACTAACTCTGGTTTTATCACCGTCAAGGTGCATGGCTCAATCCATTATTGATGAAATTCCTGAATCTCTCGGTAGTGAAGTTCGACAGAATCCGGATTATGTCAAACCCATGCGCCACCTTCTGGCACTCAGGGTTTACAACATAATGAAAACCACCGACATCCGGATCCGTAACAACGAACTCAATAAAACTTTTCGGTTAAGCCCCAACAACGGTCTCGGCCTCGGTTTTGGATTTTCTTATCGGATGCTCGCCCTCGACGTTGGATTTGTTGTTCCCGGGACCATGCGATACTCAGGTGATGATGCGTACACCAAGTTTGATCTTTTAAGTACACTCTACGGGAAAAAACACGTCATTGATCTCAATTTGCAGTATTACGAAGGATATTTTCTCGATAACGCGTCGGAATTTTTCCCAGAGGACAATAATCAGCAAGGTATGCGCAGTGATATTGCCTCGGTCGATATT